>JBEPWP010000191.1:0-4382 GCA_041642355.1 Fodinibius sp.
TGGTAAATGTACAACCATGCCCCGAGTGCCGTGGAGAAGGACGTATTATTCGCAATAAATGCTCCAAATGTAACGGAGAAGGACGCTATCAGGGGAAAGAAACTGTTAAAGTAAATGTCCCATCAGGTGTATCCGAAGGAAATTATATCACGTTGCGTGGTAAGGGGAATGCCGGTAAGCGTGGCGGTGAAGCTGGATCGCTTGTGGTGCTGATCGAAGAGAAAGAGCACGAACATTTTGAGCGTGACGGCAACGATATTTATTACGACTTGGTGTTAAGCGTGCCCGATGCCATTCTGGGTACTGAGGTTGAAGTGCCTACTCTTAAAGGTAAAGCCAAGATCAAAATTGACGAGGGTACACAACCTGGTCGTTTGTTACGTATGAAAGAGAAAGGTATTCATGGGCTTAACCGTTCGGGAATTGGCGATCAATATGTCCGAGTAAACGTATATATGCCAAAAGATCTTTCTGATGAGGAACGAAAACATGTTGAAGCCCTTAGAGGAAATGACCATTTCAGTGCTGACAATAAAGAAGATGACGGCAAAGGATTTTTCTCTAAGATCAAAGACGTGTTTACTTGATCAAATGTGAAACGTGAGATGTAAGACCTGTAATTTTTCAAGCTTTACATTTGCCGTATCCGTCAAAAATAATATTTGGTCGCACTGCTTTGTGGTGCGACCTTTTTATTTTTGATCTTGGACAGGGAGCTTTTTGGTCATCCAGTCATGAAAGACCTTTGCAAATCGTTTTGGAGATTCCGGGTCCATATTGAAATAGAGTGATGGTTCGATGAGCTCCAGTTCCATCAGTGCAAAAGTATTATCAGCTGTACGGACGTAGTCGGCGCGGGTGTACAGTGGTTCGGGATCAATCATATCGCGCATGGTACGGGCCGTTTTTAAGAGATCCTCCTCCGGCTCCACCAGGGTAAGCCGCCCCCCGTGTTCTTCCTGCACGCGAAAGTCATCGGTTTTAGGCGTTTTCAGGATGGTATGGCTGTAAGTATCTCCAAAAAAGAATACCGAAAATTCGCCCTCTGCCGTGATATTATCCATGAAGGGCTGCACCAAAAAAGGGCGGTCAGCAAATGCGGTTTCAAGATCTTCAACAAAGACATCATAATTTGACTGATGAATACGGAACGTATCATCGGCTCCGGCACTGACGGTCGGTTTTATAACGATTTCTCGGGATTCCAGATCCGAGAAGACAGTAGGAAATAAATCCGGAGAAAAAGTATCAAACCAAAGGCTTGGGACGATCTCTATCCCTTTGCTTTCAAGATCACGGAGGTAGGTTTTGTCGATATTCCATTTTACGATATCGAGCTTGTTTTCAAGCACTGCATCAGACTCTTCAATCTTTTGCAACACTTTCAGAAAAGCCTGCGGGTCATCCTGATAATCCCAGGGGCTGCGAATAATGACAGCGTCGTAGCTATTCCAATCTACCTTGTCATTGCGCCAGGAAACTTCTTCGGCATGCCATCCCAGTTCTTTGAGCGGCTCAAAAAGGAGATAGTCATAGACTTCAAATTCTTCGTAGTTGTCCATGGACAGAAAAGCGCACTGTTTCATCAATCACAAAATATTAGGTTAAAATTGCTGCCTAAAATAGCATTCCCGATGAACAGGGACAAAGAATTATTGAATCAGGATTTTATGAGTCGCGATGAATTGAGCAGGATACCGACATCCGGCAGAGATTGGGCTGCGGCAGCCAGAACAGGAGGAAGGATGCCGAATGCCGCCAGCGAAAGCCCCACCAGGTTGTAGGCCGTCGTGAACCCAAAATTCCATTTGATAACACGCATAGTTTTATCGGCCGAAGCAAAAAGATCGGGTACGAGATTCCAGTCATCGCGCATTAGGGTGATGTCGGCTGTTTCTATGGCGACATCGGTTCCGGTTGTGCCCATGGCAATGCCTACATCGGCCTGAGCAAGGGCAGGTGCGTCGTTGATGCCATCACCAATCATTACCACTGTGCGACCTTCTGATTGATATTTTTTAACGATCTCAATTTTGTCTTCCGGTAAAAGTTCAGCTTTAAAATTGATCTCCAAACGCTTTGCTAGGTGACGAGCGGTCTGGGTATTATCGCCCGTTAGAAGCTGAATGGTAGAAAATGAATGCTGTTCTCGTAGTTTGTTGAGGGCTGATCCCACTTCTGATCGTTCAGCGTCCTGCGCCGCTAATACGCCAATTGGGTGTCCATCTTTCTGTACAATGATCGCCGTTTTTCCTTCTTTTTGGAGAGTGTGAATAGCAGATTTAATCTGCTGGCTTTCTTTGTCGAGCAGTCGCTGGTTTCCGACGGTTATCGTGTGATCATTTATAGTGGCGCGAACTCCGTTTGCCGTAATTTCTTCAAAGGTATCCGGTTTTGAGAGCAATAGGTGACGTTTTTGAGCTGCTTCAACTACGGCTTTTCCAATTGGGTGATCAGAGTACTGTTCAGCACTGGCTGCCATAGCAAGAAGATCTCCCTTGGTAATACCGTTGAAAGGTATAATATCCGAGATCTCGGGTTTTCCGAAGGTTAGCGTGCCCGTCTTGTCAATGAGCAACACATCGGCACGATCCAGCGCTTCGATATATTTTCCACCTTTGATAAGGACGCCGCGCTTGGCATTGGATCCTACTGAAGCCAGCAGGGCCACCGGTGTTGCCAGGGCAAAAGCGCAGGCACAGGCGACCACCATCACGGCGACAGTGGCCATCAGATCGCCGGACAAGAAATAGGTAAGCACTGCAATAAAAGTAACTACTGGCAGGTACCATGCCGAAAAATTATCAGCGTAGCGTTGGATGGCTCCTTTTTGTGATTCGGCTTCTTCGACCATGGTTATGATTTTACCAAACGTGGAATCCCGGCCGATAGCTTCGGCTTTTAATGTTAAAAATCCACCTTGTGCGATCGTAGAAGCCAAAACTTGGGAACCCTCTTCTTTTTCAACGGGCATTGATTCACCGGTAATAGGTGATTCGTCAATGGTAGCTTGTCCGTCGATTACAGTCCCATCGACGGGTATTTTTCCACCTGGACGAACCAGAATCTGATCTCCTTTTTTTACTTCATCGATAGGGATTTCTTTTTCAGAACCATCCCGCAAAACGGTAGCTGTTTGCGGAGCTAATTTTGTGAGGGATCGCAATGAATCCCGCGCCTTTTCAGTGGTATAATTTTCGATGTAATCTCCAGTACGCATAAAGAAGACCACGATGCCGGCGGTAACCCATTCTCCCGCTGCGAGAGCTGTAAGAGACCCTAACGCCATTAAAGCGTGCGGAGTGACCAGTCCCTTTTTAGCAGCCACTACAACCTGTTTAAAGACGGGATATCCCATAAAAAGTACGAGAAGTGCTCCAACCCAAAAGGGAATCCACTGCGTAAGTGTTTGAAAGAGTCCTAGCCATTCGCCGGCGATGACCACGAGCAATATGGCCCCGAAAACCAGTCCGAATAAGCGGAAGGATTTTTGGGCTTTTTCTTTCAGGGACTCGTTTTCTTCCTGAGATTGGCCCGGAATATGATAACCGATATCCTCAACAGCTTTTTTGATGATATCGAGGTCAGGACGCTCAGAATTGGTGTTAATTCTGGCTTTTTCGGCTGACAGCAGAACCTCTGCCGATTCTACTTCCTCCAGCTTTTCGAGCGCACCTTTGACGTTATTGGCACAGCCCGAGCAGTCCATTCCTTTAACCGTTATTTCGATTTCTTTTTTAGCCATTGGAGCGATATCGATTAGTATTTAACAGCCATAAAATAACTAATAAATCTGCTGTATGTTATAAACAAAAAAAGCCCCGGATGGGAGTCCGAGGCTTTATCATAAATTGGTAAAGAAAATTAAAGACGGTTGCCGGCTTTTTCCTTGGGGCGTGCTTTATTCACTTTTACAGTGCGACCGTTAATCTCGGCACCGTCCAACTCATCGATAGCGGCTTGCGCCTCATCGTCATTGGTCATTTCTACAAAACCGAATCCTTTTGATCGGCCGCTTTCGCGATCTTTAATGACCTTGGCAGAAATTACATTACCAAACTCTTCGAAAACTTCTTTTAACTCCTGATCTGAAACCTTGTATGAGAGGTTTCCTACATAAATATTCATGTTTTTCTATTCCATTAATTACAGTTGAGACCGGGAAGTAATACAACAGTTTTTCATCCCGCAAAAGGATATTACGACAATTTTAAATCCCGAAAAATTAAATTTTTGATAGGATTGGATAGCCGATATTTTAAAAAATGAAAAAAGGACACGACGCCGCATTAAATTTTATACATTTGGCTTGAGTTTAAAATCAACCAAACGAATAATTATGAAGAAGATACTATCACTGCTGATATTTTTATTGGCATTTG
>JBEPWP010000192.1:0-4376 GCA_041642355.1 Fodinibius sp.
GATGGCGGAGGCGGCTAAGGGCTTGTGCCTCAATTTGACGAACTCTTTCCCGAGTGACGCCCATCTTTCTTCCGACTTCTTCAAGGGTATAGGATTGACCATCCAAAAGACCATATCGCAATTGTAGGATCCTAACCTCTCTAGGTGGTAGGGCATCTAAAACTAATCCTAAATGTTCCTTGAGGAGGTTGTAGGTTGCAGTATCATCTGGCGGGGGTGCCTCATCGTCCTCAATGAAATCGCCGAGCATAGAATCCTCTTCATCATCAGTGGGCAGTTCCAGGGACAATGGGCGCCGGGCAACCTGGATCATATTTTCAACTTTTTTAGGTGGGACTTCCAGCATCTCTGCAAGTTCATCAACCGTTGGTCCACGGCCCAATTTTTGAGTTAGCTGGTGCTGCGTGCGTAAAAGTTTATTGATTTGATCTCCCATATGAACGGGAACACGGATTGTTCTACCCTGATCTGCTATGGCACGAGTTACAGCTTGCCTTATCCACCATGTCGCGTAAGTACTGAATTTGTGTCCCCGTCGGTATTCGAATTTTTTGGTTGCCCTAATTAACCCGATATTTCCTTCTTGAATCAGATCTAAGAATGGAACCCCTCTTCCCATATATTTTTTTGCGACGCTAATTACCAACCTTGAATTAGCTGTGATGAGATGTTCCCTGGCTGACCAGCCATCTTCGATAAGGCGCCGGAGTTCGATACGCCGTCGTGAAGAAACATTCCCTCGGGCTAATTCTTCCCTTGCCATACGACCGCTTTCGATCCTTTGTGCCAGCTCCACTTCTTCGATTGCGGTTAAAAGAGGGACTCGACTAACTTCTTTAAGATAAAGACCAATCGTATCGTCCGTATCAATATTTGCTAAGTCATCGGGGGATTTTTGGTCTTCCTTTTTGTCCTTCTCATCTTGACCCTCCTCTTCATTAAGCTCTTCATCGGAGGGATCAACTAGAAGTTCAGCATCCTCAATATAGGGAATGCCAGCACTAATTAACGCTGCAAAAGCTTTTTCTAATTGTGCTACATCTTGTTCCGCATTTGGAAAAAATTCAAGAATATCGTCAATTGTTACAAATGAATTGGTTCTTCCTATTTGAATTAAACGTGCTAGGGGAGAAGATTTTTTACCACCATTAGATTTTTCACTCGTCATAACTTTAATACCTATTAATTCCTTCTAATTAATGAGATCGAATGATAGGTGTTTGATCTCCATCAAAGTAAAATGAAACAGGTTCTTTCGAGTTTGGTTAAAATATAGCTTTGAGAATACTATTATTCCAGAAAAAAATCAATAACCTGGCAATTATCAGAATTGATTGATTAGATCGAGTCGAATAAAAGCTGCAATAAATTTTTAGAGAATCAAAAAATCATTATTTTTAAAAACGCTAGAATTTGCTTTTTTTCCTCGTATGCAACCATGCCAAATTGAACAATCAAAATTATTCGATAAATAATAGTTCATAAAAAAATCATGAGTATGCACACCTATTGAAATTGACCCGTCGTTTAGCTGCTGGTAGAATTTCAACAGGTTCCAAATTATTATGAAAAGATATCAAAAGACCAAAGCATCACAATATATTGTTGTTGGGCTCGTCATTTTGGGCATCATTGCAGGCACTGCAGTTAGCTCGATAGTAATGCGTCGGGTATCTTTTGAGGATCGATTTGCAATTCCTTGGGCCGCGGGCAGGGGATGGTTGCTGGAATCATTAAGTCCTTATGATCCTGGAGTTGCCCAAATCGCTGAAAACGCCATTCTCGACTCACCATATTCAGCCAGTTTACAACAAGAAAGACTATTCCAACCTTTCATAAATTTATTATTCTATTTACCGCTAAGCCTTATCCCTTATACATTTAGTCGGCTAATTTGGGTTATGCTGTTAATTCTTAGTATTCTTCTTATCGCATATTTTGGAATGTCTCTTGCCAATTTGAAGTTGTCCCCCATTGAGAAGTTGATGGTGGTTTCTACTGTTTTATTTTGGATACCCGGATTAACTTCGGTGCTTTTGGGCTCACATTCTCCCATTATCATTTTGTTATTGATCATCAGCATCCATTTGTTTCTAAATGGACAAGATACAACAGCCGGGTTCATTTTGGCTTTGACAATTGGTTCTTTTAATATTTCAGGATTAATAATTATTCTGATACTGTTTTATGGATTGACCAGGCGAAGATGGTCGATCATCAGCGCATTTTTTTCCGGTGTTGCTTTTATCATTGTCGTTTCCCTGCTGCTAATTCCATCCTGGCCAAGAGATTGGGTAAGGATATTGGTTGAAAATTTCTCAGATCTAGAAATAATTCAAACCCCATTGATGACCCTTGCATCCTACTTGCCTGGGGTGGAGGATTTCCTATCCATATTTTTGCATGCTCTTTTTGGCCTTTATTTCCTAGTCATGATTATTACCATCAGGGGCAAATCGGAACGTGTTTTTATTTGGAATTCATTTGCGACAATGGTAATTTCTTTCCTCTTAAACGTTAGAGGATCTGTAAGCGAAATATTTCTAATTATTCCAGCCCTTTTCTTAGTTCTTCGCTTTTTATCTGAGCGATGGGGATTATTAGGGAAAATTTTCTCCTGGGTTATTCTCGCATTTTTTAGCATTGGTTCCTGGTTATTGTTTTTACCTTCTGAGCCGAATATCACACCGGTGGAGATGCCTTTCATCACGATCGGGATACCTATCCTGGTGTTTATCGGCATGAATTGGATTCGGTGGTGGGCAATCAAGATCCATAGACTGCCATTTGAATCAATCCAATGATATCAAGTAGACTCATAATTGAAGACACGATTTTAATGCTATACTTGGATGGATTTGTGTAAAAATAATTTTGTTATTATTCAGATGTTTTCATAAGCAACATCTGGTCATTTGGATAAAATTTTTGAAGGAGAAGTTTTTATGAACAAACGAATTGGAATTTTAACTGGTGGTGGGGATGTTCCTGGATTGAATCTTGCGATCAAGGAAGTTGTATTACATGCACTTGACAATGATTATGAAGTCATTGGTATTCGCAGAGGATGGGGAGGTTTACTTTGGTACAACCTGGATGAACCATCCACACACGATTATTACACAAAACCATTAGGGCGGAATGATGTTCGAAGTATAGACCGTACTGGCGGTACATTTTTGCATACCTCTCGGACAAATCCGCAGCGGGTACGGGCAAAGGATGTCCCCGATTTTTTGAAAATTTCCGGGCTGGGGGAAGAAATCGACGAAAAAGGTACGATGGATTTCACAGATCATATACTCTCTGTCTTGGATCATTTAGGAATTGATGTTTTGGTTACAATCGGTGGTGATGATACATTGAGTTTTTCTGTGAGATTAACCCGAGAAGGTTTTCCGGTAGTTGGTATTCCCAAGACGATGGACAACGATGTATTTGGGACAGAGTATTGCATTGGATTTTCCACCGCCGTGACTCGATCGGTAGATTTAATCACACAATTACGGACATCTGTTGGATCTCACGAGCGTATTGGCGTTTTTGAGTTGTTCGGTCGAAATTCCGGTGAAACCAGCTTGGTGAGTTCCTATCTTTCATATGTGGATCGAGCAATTATTTCTGAGGTTCCCTTTAATATGGAAAAGTTAGCCCATCTCCTTCATGAGGATAAAAGGAATAATCCTTCTAATTATTCTATTGTGACGGTTTCTGAAGGCGCAATGATGGAAGGGGGCGAAATAATTGAATCCGGCCCGAAAGATCCCTATGGTCATAGAAAACTGGGTGGTA
The DNA here is from genome assembly GCA_041642355.1 of Fodinibius sp. Classification (GTDB taxonomy): domain Bacteria; phylum Bacteroidota; class Rhodothermia; order Balneolales; family Balneolaceae; genus Fodinibius. The sequence goes on from JBEPWP010000192.1 coordinate 3,793, forward strand.
TCGGTGAAATCATTTCTGATGAGATTAAAAGACTCACGAAACAACACGTTCTTTACCAAAAATTTGCTTATGTAATGCGCGCTGGTGCGGCTGATTCCCTTGATAGAATGGTTTCAATGTCGTTTGGCAACCTGGCGATGCAGCTCATTCAACGTGATGAATACGGAAAGTTAACAGCTCTTCGAGGTGGTAAATACACAACCGTTCCGATAGAAATTGTTTTGACCGGGAAGAGACGAGTCGATGTAGAGGCTTATTATGATAAAGAAAACTACAAGCCCAAGATAAAAGATTTCCTTGGCATTCCAATGTTCTTGACCTAATCGGAGGATTTTCGCCCGTGGAACCAAGTTAATTCACGGGCGATCTTTTTTTAAGGAAATCAGTGAATGTCAGTTTTGGATCAGAAGATTAATCACGAACGCTATAAAGTTATACCTCGAACATTAATATTCTTGTTTAATGATCGAGGACAGGTTCTCCTGATCAAAGGTTCATTGAGTAAGAAACTTTGGCCAGGTTTATTGAATGGTATTGGGGGTCATATTGAGGATGGTGAGGATATTTATGAAGCAGCAGTCCGA
>JBEPWP010000193.1:0-3163 GCA_041642355.1 Fodinibius sp.
TTCCATACACTCGGTAATGCGAGTATGAAGTACAATATCCTCGACAATCTGACTTTTGAGTCAAAGTTTGGAGCGGATCTGATTAATCAGAACGAGGAGTATTATTACGAGCCTACCCTAGATTATTACGTGGGTGCACAGGGTTCTGGTTATAACGCTTGGACTCAGATTCAAAACTATACCACAGACAATATTCTAAATTATCGAAATACACTTGCGGAAAAGCACGATGTTAATCTTGTGCTGGGGATGAGTTATAACTGGGTTACTGAAACACTAACGTCGGTTGGTGGTGAAAACTTTCCAAATGAAGATTTTACCAACTTAGCAAACGCAGCGGATATTACTTCTGGAAGTGTTACTGATACGAATTATCGATTTCTCTCCTATTTCTCCCGTGCAAACTACAAGTTTGACGATAAATACTTAATGACCTTAAGTGCTCGTGTAGACGGTTCTTCAAGATTTGGTAAAAATAACCGTTACGGATTTTTCCCGGCTGCTTCGGCTGGTTGGGTCTTGAGCGAAGAGGACTTTATGGATGATATTGGCGCTGTCAGCTTTTTAAAGCTACGAGCCAGTTACGGAGTTACAGGTAATGCTGATATCAGTAACTTCCCCTCTCTCGGTCTCTACGGTGGGACTGCTTACGCTGGTTCCTCTGCACTTGATCCAACACAGACACCAAATCCCGATCTTAAATGGGAAACCACAAGACAGTTCGATATCGGTCTTGATTTCGGATTTTTTGATGATCGAATTAACGGACAGATCGATTATTACCAGAAAAAAACTACTGACTTGTTACTAAATGTAAATATCCCGGGTACAACGGGCTTTGCATCACAGTTACGCAACGTCGGTAAACTAGAGAACAAAGGATTCGAATTTGTTATTAATACCGTTAACCTAACCGGTGCATTTACTTGGAGCAGTAGCTTCAACATAGCCTTCAATAACAATAAGGTTACTGACCTCGATGGACAAATTATTGAAGGCGGTTATGTGAATAGAGCTGTTGAGGGTGAGCCAATAGGGGTATTTTATACCTACGAATTTGCTGGTGCGGACCCTTCTAACGGAGATGCACTATTTTTCTTAAATCGCGAGCCTACGCAATCAGAACTTAATAATGGCTCAGCTTTTAAGGTAGACGGTCGGTTCGATGGACGTTATGTCACCAACAGTTCTAATGTAGCCGAGCGTACGGTCGTTGGAAACCCCAATCCCGATTTTACCGGTGGGTTCCAAAATACCTTCTCTTACAAAGGGTTCGATCTTAGCATGTTGTGGCAATTTGTCTATGGGAATGAAATATACAATGGGGGTTGGTATATGTCTGCCTCCGGTCTCTATTTCGATAATCAGACCGTAGATCAGATGAATGCATGGGAAGAGCCCGGCGATGTAACCGATGTTCCTGAAGCTCGGTTGTACTGGGATAATGGAGCGTCTACAAGTTCAAGCCGGTATTTGTCTGATGGCAGCTATGCACGATTGAAAAATCTAAAGCTGGCATACAGTCTGCCTCAAACCCTGATTTCCAAAATTGATTTAAGGAAAGCGAAAGTATTTGTTCAGGGAACAAATCTGATTACGATTACCGATTATCCGGGTTGGGATCCAGAAGTTAGTACAGACTATCTGGATAGTAACCTAGCATTGGGTAATGATTTTTACGCAGCTCCTCAGCCGCGTACAGTCAGTGTCGGTATTAACTTCGGATTTTAACCTGCATTTTAATATCAATTTATTAAGTATATCAATATGAGAAGTTTAAAATTTATATCAGTATTAGTGATCGGACTGATGTTCCTGGCTTGTGATAATGTCTTGGATACCGAGCCTAAACAGTCGGTCAGTGAAGATGTAGCCTTGAGTACTTCTGATAATGTAAAAGCAGTACTTACTTCGGCGTATGATAATCTTGGCGGGTATTATCAATATGGTGGCCAGATGTATATGCTGCCTGATCTCATGGCTGTCGGCAATGAAGCAAACTGGACCGGTACTTTTGAGCAGCCCGGTGAAATATATCGTGCTAACATCCAGGTTGATAATAGTTTTGTGAGTGATACTTGGTTAGACGGTTATGCAACAATAAACGTTGCCAATAATGTGCTTTCGGCTTTGGATGTTGTAAATCAAGCTGACCGTGACCGTGTAGAAGGAGAAGCGAAATTCATAAGGGCTATTACCTACTTCCAGTTGGTCCGTTTATTTGCCAAGGATTATAATGATGGAGATCCGACATCAAATCTTGGGGTGCCTATTAAACTTGAGCCTACCCGAACCATCGGTGAGGATGCTGAAATCCCCCGCAATACGGTGCAAGCAGTGTATGATCAGGTGATTACCGATTTGACTGAAGCCAAAAACCTCTTGGAAGTACATTCAGCAAGCTATGAATATGCTGATACCTATGCTGCTAGTGCATTTCTGGCCAGAGTGTATTTACAGCAGGGAGAATATGAGCTTGCTCGAGACGAAGCACATCGTGTATTGAGTGAGTCAAGTAGCCCATATTCACTTGCTGGAGATTATTCTGCTGCATTCAACAACTCAAATACTAACACTTCTGAGGATATTTTTGCTACACAGGTTACAAGCCAAGATGGAACAAATAGTTTGCAAACGTTTTATGCCTCACAGGATAATGGTGGAAGAGGGGATATTGAAATTCAGCAGGCGCACCTGGATCTATATGAAGCAGGTGATGAAAGACTTGATTTCTTTTATGATGACGGTGGTGAGACACGCACCGGGAAGTGGAGAAATCAGTATGGTAATGTAAATGTTATTCGTCTGGCTGAAATGTACCTGATTCGTGCCGAGGGTAACCAGCGATTGGGAGAATCTGTGGGAGCTACTCCTGCGGAAGATATAAGCACAATTCGCGAGCGCGCTGGATTGTCGCCTGTCTCTTCTGTGACGTTGACTGACATATTGGATCAGCGACATATTGAGTTGGCATTTGAGGGTCACTTTTTATTTGATCTCAAACGCACGCAAGGTACTGTTGGGGGGCTTTCCTGGGACTCTCCCAACTTGGTATATCCTATTCCACAACGCGAGATGGATGCTAATCCCGAATTGGTACAAAATGAAGGATATAATAAATGATAAGTAATGATGGATAACAGATAGATTTAAAAGGCACCGA
>JBEPWP010000193.1:3173-4339 GCA_041642355.1 Fodinibius sp.
GTGTGCTCTTCCGATCTGGTGCCTTTTCTATTTAACGGAAGGCCATTATAATTTAGCGTTGCTTTAGCAATTCGGAATAGTATTTTTCTTTTGAATCATATAAAATGCTTCTAAGATCTTTATGAAAATTTGCCGTCAATTTTGCCTGCTCTTTGTTCTTCAAATATTTTTTTTAGTTCCTCTCTCTTTGGTTGCTCAATCTTCTGATCAGAATGTTGTAATTGATTCTTCTTTATTTCAAAGCCTTGATTACCGTATGATTGGGCCTTACCGCGGCGGGCGGGTCACAACCGTTGAAGGAATCCCTTCGAAGCCGTCAACCTACTATATGGGTACAACGGGTGGTGGCGTTTGGCGGACTACCGATTCAGGTAAAAATTGGAAAAACATTACCGATGGATTTTTGAATGTTGGATCTGTGGGAGCTGTTACCGTGGCTCCATCAGATAGGAATGTGATCTATGTGGGATCAGGTTCAGCCTGCCCTCGAGGCAATATTTCGATGGGGGACGGCATGTACAAGTCTACCGATGCCGGAGAAAGCTGGAAGCATATCGGTTTGCCTGAAGCGGGCCTTATTGGTGATGTGATTGTGGATCCCAATAACCGAGACCGTATTTATGTAGCTGCGCTGGGGGATATCTTCGGGCCAAATGAGCAGCGCGGCGTTTTTCGATCCGAGGATGGTGGAGAAACTTGGGAGAAAGTGTTGTTTGCCAGCGACTCAACGGGCGCTGTCGACCTGGCTATTAATCCCTCCAACCCACGCGTTATGTATGCTGCTATGTGGAGAGCTGAGAGAAAACCCTGGACCTTAGTCGACGGCGGCCCCGAAGGTGGTGTATGGAAAACAACTGACGGCGGAGACACATGGACCAAACTGACTAATGGGCTGCCGGGTGGTACACTTGGGCGTATTGGGGTGGATGTGTCACCTGCTAATCCGGACCGGGTTTGGGTATTGCTTGAAGGGGATCAGGAAAAAGAAGGAGGACTTTATCGGTCTGATGATGCTGGTCAATCATTTGAGCGCATTAACAGAAGTCACAAGCTTAGGTCACGGGCTTGGTACTACATGCATGTTCATGCCGATCCCCAGGATGCGGAGACGGTTTATATTTCTAATGCTGGATTTTACAAATCCACTGACGGCGGGGAAGATTTTA
>JBEPWP010000194.1:0-4325 GCA_041642355.1 Fodinibius sp.
GATTGCAAAGATTGCGGGAATAAAGCTTTGTGAAGCTCTAAATCGTCAGTATGGACGTAATTATGTATCGCTAATGCCGACGAATTTATATGGTCCCGGTGATAATTTTGATCTTGAAACATCACATGTAGTTCCGGCGATGCTCAGAAAGTTTCATGAGGCTGCCGAGAACGGTCATACTCCAGTAAAGCTATGGGGGACGGGAGAACCTAAGAGGGAGTTTTTGCATGTTCAGGATCTGGCCAAGGCTATTGCTTTTGCCGTTGAAAATGATATTGAGGGCGATATTTACAACGTAGGGACAGGCAAGGATATATCAATATGTGAATTGGCATACTTGATACAAAGGATTGTTGGCCATGAGGGTGAAATTATTTGGGATACTTCCAAGCCAGATGGTACACCAAGAAAATTGTTAGATGTCTCAAAGTTACATTCGCTGGGATGGAAACATTGCAAGGAGCTATCAGAGGGACTTGCAGAGACTTATCGATGGTTTTTACAAAACAGAAATCAGCTAAAGGAAATTAAGCTATAACGTTAAATAAGTTATACCTAAACAGTGAGGAAAAGTTTGGAGAACAAGAGAAAAGTAGCACTTATAACAGGAGTGACCGGGCAGGATGGTTCGTATTTGGCAGATTTTTTGTTGAAAAAGGGATACGAGGTCCATGGCATTAAACGGCGATCTAGTTCATTTAATACGGGACGTATTGATCATATTTATCAAGACCCACATGCCGATGAACTTCCCTTTTATTTGCACTATGGCGACTTGACTGATTCAACAAATTTGATTCGTATTATCCAAGATACGCAACCCGATGAGATTTACAATTTAGGGGCTCAGAGTCATGTACAGGTGTCATTTGAAGCGCCAGAATACACAGCCAACAGTGATGCGCTGGGGACGCTTCGTATTCTTGAAGCCATCCGGATACTGGGATTGGCAGAAAAAACTAAATTTTACCAAGCTTCAACGAGTGAGCTGTTTGGAAAAGTACAGGAAGTGCCCCAGCAAGAGTCGACGCCATTTTATCCTCGTTCACCATATGGTGTTGCCAAACTTTATGCATACTGGATTACCGTAAATTACCGTGAAGCGTATGGTATGTATGCCGTAAATGGGATTCTTTTTAATCATGAATCTCCTGTTCGCGGCGAGACATTTGTGACTCGAAAAATAACGCGTGCTGCCGTACGCATTGCTGCGGGTTTACAGGAAAAAACATATCTCGGAAATTTGGAAGCCAAACGGGATTGGGGCCATGCCAAGGATTATATCGAAGGAATGTATCTGATGCTGCAGCAGGATGATCCTGAAGATTTAGTACTAGCTACAGGGGTTACCCATAGTGTTCGTGAGCTTTGTGAACTGGCTTTCCAACATGCCGGTATAGCAATTAAGTGGATTGGCGAAGGGATTGACGAAAAGGGGATTAATGCCGAAACGGGTGATGTGATTGTAGAAATAGATCCCCGTTATTTTCGTCCCGCCGAAGTGGATCTACTTATCGGTGACGCTACAAAAGCACGTCAAAAATTAGGCTGGACTCCTCATTATACATTTGAGGGACTCATTAAAGAGATGGTTCGTGAAGACCAGGAAAAAATTAACATAATAATTGATAATAAAGATGAAGACTATTCCAAACTTTCCAACTACATCCAATAACAAAGGCGTTGTAAAACCACGTCCTATAATAAATTTACGAGAAGAGTTTATTAACCGTATCCAAAATAGGACGGCAAAGGTAGGTATAATTGGCTTAGGATATGTCGGGCTACCTCTAATGTGGACGTTCCATGAAAAGGGATTCCCAGTGGTAGGTTTTGATGTTGATGAGGATAAGATAAACAATATCGAGAGCGGCAATCCATATATTAAGCATCTAGGTTATGATATGATGGAAAAGCTGGCCGATTCTGATCGGTGTGCTGCCACTATTGAGTTTGAAAGACTTCGAGAGATGGATGCCATCATAATGTGTGTGCCAACACCGTTGAATACTTATCGTGAGCCCGACATGCAGTATGTTGAGCAAACAACGCAAACTATTGCCAAGTACATCCAAAAAGGACAGTTGGTTATTTTAGAATCTACGTCATATCCCGGGACAACCGATGAACTTATTATTCCGATTTTAGAAGAGGTTTCGGGAATGAAATCGGCTAAAGATTTCTTTGTGGCGTATAGTCCCGAGCGCGAAGATCCGGGAAATCCAGATTTTAATACGGCAAAGATTCCCAAGGTAGTGGGGGCAGATGGAACTGATGCCCTTGCCATCGCCGAAGCATTATATGATTCCGTAATTGTAGAGACTGTTTCTGTATCCAACAATAAAACGGCCGAAGCAGTTAAGTTAACTGAAAATATTTTTAGGTCTGTAAATATTGCTTTGGTAAATGAGCTAAAAGTCGTTTTCCAGGAAATGGGAATTGATATTCACGAGGTATTGGATGCCGCGGCTACCAAACCTTTTGGTTTTATGAAGTTTACCCCGGGACCAGGATTAGGTGGACATTGTATTCCTATTGATCCGTTTTATTTGACCTGGAAAGCACGGGAGTATGAGCAAAATACACGCTTTATTGAGTTGGCCGGCGAAATTAACACCAGCATGCCACGATATGTTATTGAGCGGACTATTAAGGCTCTGAATGCTCATCATAAGGCAGTTAACGATAGCAATATATTGATTGTTGGCCTTGCTTATAAACCTGATGTGGATGATCTGAGAGAATCTCCGACTTTTAAGCTGATGGATCTACTGAAAAAATATGGGGCTAATATCTCTTATTACGATCATTATATCCCAGAAATATGGGAGACAAGAGAGCACAAAGATTGGGCCGGGTTAAAGACAGTTGCTTGGGATAAAGAGACAATTTCGGAGTTTGATGCTGTCATTATTTCAACCAATCATTCTGATATTAATTACCAGGAGTTAGCAGATTGGAGTGATGTAATTATTGATACTCGCAATGCAATGAAAAACGTTCAACCACGAACCAGTTCCCAAATTTGGAAGGCATAGTCCTTTTGGCGGGATGTATAAATCAGCTATGTTAGTATGAAAAAGTTGTTAGTAGTAGTGGGCACGCGACCTAATTTTATCAAGGTTACCCAATTTAAAAAGGTGGCAGAGCAGGAATTTTCTGGGGAATTTGATATCAAAATTGTGCATACCGGACAGCATTATGATGATAAAATGGCCGATGTATTTTTTAAGCAATTTGAATTAACTCCAGATTATTTCTTGGAAATACCTCCCTCATCACCTAACAACCAGATGGCAGAGGTTATGAAACGTTTGGAGCCGGTGATAAAAGAGGTACAACCCGACCTGATTCTTGTGACTGGAGATGTAAATTCGACTTTTGCAGCATCGCTGACGGCCAATAAAATGAATATTCCGTTGGCTCATGTGGAAAGCGGATTACGAAGCGGTGATCGTACAATGCCTGAAGAGATTAACCGCATATTAACGGATGAAATTTCGGACTTTCTATTTATTACAGAAGAGAGTGGAATGCAGAATCTTAATGGAAATGGCAAAACCGAAGATCAACTCTTTTTTGTTGGAAATACGATGATCGATACCATGGTGGCTTTTGATGACAAGATAAAAGAGTCGTCAATTTTAGATAAGCTAGGTCTTGATAACGGTCGATTTGTACTAATGACAATGCACCGACCGGCCACGGTTGATCATAAACATGGGCTACTCAAATTAATTCACCTAATCGAAGAAATTACGAAAGTCGAAAAATTGGTATTTCCTATCCATCCACGAACTGTTAATAAACTTGAGCAGTTTGGGTTGTATGATCGATTAGATCAAAATGGAAATGTACTATTAACCGAACCGCTGGACTACTTTGCTTTCCAAAAGTTAATAGCAAGCTGTAATTATATTTTAACTGATAGTGGTGGTATACAAGAGGAGTCAACGTTTAGAAGGGTGCCGTGTTTGACACTTCGACCAAATACTGAGCGTCCATCAACCATTCAAATTGGGACGAATACATTAGTTCCTTTTGATTTGGAGGAAATCAAGAGAATTATCTGTTCAATAAAAGAGGGGCGGTATAAAAAAGGATCCATCCCAGACAAGTGGGATGGAAAAGCAACATACCGGATCCTGAAGACTATTCAGGAGCAGCTTTAATACCGGTAACAGTTCACTCCGGAAGGCAAAAAAAAGGGAGCCTAAATAATATTTGGGCTCCCTTTTCTATTTTGAAGATTGAAGTATTGGAAGGCGTTACGGTTGAAATCCATTTACTACTGAATGAGCGATAAAATAGATATCTTCGGAAAG
>JBEPWP010000195.1:0-4320 GCA_041642355.1 Fodinibius sp.
TGGCCACGGCCTATCGATATCAGTCAAAATATCCTGAAGCGATGAGAACATATAACCAGGGATTGGCACTCATAGATTCGCTGGAAAGCCCAAAAATGTATGCTGCTTTAAAAACTAATAAAGCTACCATTTATGATAATTTAGGAGATCTCAGCAAGGCAGTATCATTATTTCAAGAAGGCATTACCTTTGCTGAGATGGTGGAGGATAGTAGTTTTTTGGCGACGGCCTTAAATAATTTGGGAAACCTTTATATCCAGAACAGTAATTACGAAGAGGCCTTACCATATCTCGAAGAATCTATTGCTATAAGCGAACAGAAAGGATTCAATAATTCTCTTTTCCGGGCTAAACATAACTCTTCCAGTGCTCATCGTGAACTTGGCAATTATAAGAAATCACGGCAGTTACTTCGAGAAGCCTGGAAGCTTCATGAAGAAAATCGCCCCAATAATCCGCCCATACAGCTTCTGCATAGCATGGGAGTGTTTCATTTAAAAGCCTCAGAACTTGCCGAGGCAGAAGAACATTTTCAAGAGTCGCTGGAACATGCCCAAGAAGCAGGGATACCAGCCGGACTTTTTCACAATTCTATAGGTCTTGGCGATGTGGCTGTTGCCCGCGGTAATTATCAGGAATCTATAAACTTTTATGAAGATGCTATCGAGGTTGCTCAAAAGGTAGAGGCTCCTCCACTTCGGATAACGGCTGCTGAGAAACTGTATGAAGCATACAAAAATGAGGGCCTGTTTGAAGAGGCACTCAAGTATCACGAGCTGGTTAAACAAGTATCCGATAGTGTAACTGAATCCCAGCAGGCTGAACAGTTGGCATTGGCTGAAACAGAATTGGGACTTCGTCAGCAGCAGAAAATAAATCAGCTACTGCAGGAGCGCCAAGAGCAGCAACAGGATCGGATACAGACACAAAACTGGCTAATTATTGTGTTTGCAGTGGTTTTTGTTGTTATAATGATTTCGCTGTATTTGCTTTACAAATCAAATAAAGAGCGAAAGCGGATGAATGAAGAGCTGGAAGAATTAAATGAAGTGAAAAATAAAATGATGGGGATTATTGCTCATGATCTCCGTTCGCCAATGGCATCGATGCAGGGTATATTTTACTTGTTGAAAGATGAAGACCTACAGATAGAGGAGATTAGGGAGATCGCTTCGGAGCTAGAGGTTTCAGTTCGAGAAAATATCACTATGATGGACAACCTGCTGAATTGGGCAAATAGTCAGATGAAGGGGTTAAAGCTAGATATAGAGGACGTTTCAGTTTCTGAGACGGTGGATGAAGTGCTTGAAAACAGTTCCTTATTGGCTAAACATAAATCAATAACACTTTTGAATGAAGTGGATCCAGATATTAAAGTTGAGGCTGATATCAACCTGTTGAAGCTGATTATTAGAAATCTGGTTAGTAATGCTATCAAGTTTTCAAATGAGGGAGATGCCGTTAAGATTATGGCCAAAGAAGAAAATGACAATGTGATTTTTAAAGTGAAAGATACAGGCATCGGAATACCCGAAAAAGAACGAGATAGGCTTTTTTCTTTACAAGGCAATTCACGATCGGGGACCAATAACGAAAATGGCAGTGGACTGGGGTTAAAGCTGTGTAAAGAGTTTGTAGAGAAACAAAATGGCTCTATTGATTTAGAAAGTACTGTTGGGAAAGGGTCAACGTTTTTTGTGAGTCTGCCAAAGGCATCGTAAGCCTTAAAAAATAAAACCTTCCAGAGTAAATAACTCTGGAAGGTTTTAAATAAATCAAAGTGTAAAAGGTTCAAGTTGCTATCTACCGGACAAAAACCGGCTCAGATTTGTCTTCGGTATGTTCTTCACTGTAGCTGTAATCATTTCCATTAAATCCAAGTAATCCTTCGTAGGAATCAATTTCATTTTCAATTAGGTAGCGAGACATCGTTCCACGATTTTTCTTAGCGTAAAACCCGATTGTTTTCAGCGTCCCATTTTTGAAGTCCTTGAATTTTGGAGTGATGACCTCCACGTTAAGCTCATTTGGCTGAAGGGCTTTAAAGTATTCTTTGCTGGCAAGGTTGACGAAGAGTTCATCCTCTTTGAGTTCATCATTCAAGGCTTCAGTAAGGCTGTTGCCCCAGAAATCATAAAGTCGGTCGTGGCCGTTAATTCGTAGCTTGGTTCCCATTTCCAGCCGGTAAGGTTGCATCAGGTCTAGAGGGCGCAGGATGCCGTACATTCCTGAAAGAATGCGTAGACTGTCTTGAAGAAAATCTATATGGTCTTCATCGATAGAGTATGCATCAAGCTCTTTGTAGGCCGAGCCGTTAAAGGCATAAATGCAGGGACGAGCATTGTCTTTGTTGAAGGGGATGGAAAATTTTTGGTAGCGTTCGTAGTTAAGATCTGCCAGATTTTGGCTGATGTCCATCAAATCTTTCAGTTCATCTTTGGACATTTCAGCCAGCTCATTATTCAGAGTTTTTGCCTCATCCAAAAAACGCGGTTGGGTGGCCTTTTCAGTTGGTAGTTCGCTTTCGTAATCTAATGATTTTGCTGGTGAGAGAACTATCTTCATAAAGTTTTAAAATATTGTCAGCGTTAAAATGTTTATTAATGATATTCAGGATGTATAACCTAATTTGTAAACGGGATCATTCCATGTCGATAAAAATTGGGTGGGGAGGAGTTATTCTCCCATCGGACCAATATTTCCACGTAGTTCGCCTTTTTGATTTTCAAAGGAGCTAATATTTATATAAAGATCTCCTTTTTTTAGTAAGGCTTTTTCGGCAGGCGAAAGTACAAATTTATTTTTTTTGCCGATAAAAGTGCCGCTGTTTTTTTCTTCGTTTAAATCAGCTTTTAACCGGTATAGTTGGTTTCCGCCTTGTCCACGCAGGCTCACCATCAGGTAAGCTCCCGAAAAGTTTCCAGTCAAATCCTTGAATTTTCCTTTTACCGTAAGGGTATCATCATGAAGTTTGACAGTTGCTGAACCCGACCCGGTAGTTGGAACCGGAGGTTTATGATGGTATCCCGCTAAAATAATTTTTTTGGATTGCTGAGCGTGCACAACTGTGCTATCACTCAAAATCCAGAATATACCCGCTAGAAAAGCAAATATATATATGGCTAATCGCTTCATGCTATTACCTTTATGTGATGTGTAGGTTGTATATAATTAACTCGCAATATGCCTGTTTTATTTTGTAGTTTATAAAGTTTACAAATAATATATACTATCACATTTTGTGCTATGAGATCCGTTAGAAAAATAATAAAGGGAACGGATTTATTTTCTTAACGCAAGATATTCTTTTTGCTATGGCTAAAAAACCTACTATATATGAAATTGCCAAAAAAGTTGGTGTAAGTACGGCAACGGTGTCACGGGTACTTAATGATTCGCCCCGTGTTTCAGATAAAACAAAAAAGCGGATTCTAAAGGCGATGCGGGAGATGAATTATGCGCCGCGTCTAACTGCACGTAAACTTGCGAGCAGTAAACCGGAGCTGGTTGGGGTGATTGTCCCTTCATTTACAACGCCCTACTTTAACGAAGTCCTAAAAGGGATAAAAGATGAAATTAGCCGCACTAACCTCGATATGATGATCTATAATACCGGCTCTGATAATCCGCAATCTGGATTACGGGAGTTTTTTAGTCGCGGCATTGCGGATGCGTTGATTGTGTTATCAATTGATTTGCCGGAAAAGATTAACAAACAGTTGCTGGCAACTGAAGTACGAACGGTGCTCGTTAATGCGACCCATCCTGATCACAGCTATTTCCAGGTGAATGATTATCGAGGTGGACAGCTGGCCGCCGAGCATTTGGTTACCCAAGGGTACGATTCTATTGGTGTTATTTCAGCGGCTGAAGAATCAACGATGTCTAAAGAACGAACTAAGGGTTTTGAAGATTTTCTGCAAGAAAAAGGTATTAAAGTTAAGAAAAAACATTTTGTTCGGGGATCGATTAGCAAGCACGCTGGATTTTCTGAAGAGGCTGGCTTTGAAGCAATTAATAAATTCAACGAACAGGGTGATTTCCCAGATGCTATTTTTTGTTTGAATGATACTCTTGCCGTGGGCGCACTGTATGCCCTTTCTCGTCTGGGAATGGCGGTACCCAACGATATTGCAGTTATGGGATACGACAATATTAAGCTTAGTAAATACCTTGACCTGACGACGGTAGATCAAAAAATGTATTCTATTGGCGTAAACGCCACCAAACAGATGACAAAACTAATTGACGAAATTGATGCTCCGTTGGTTCAGGAAGTCAGTGATCCGGTGCTGGTTAAGCGTGGTTCAACGGAAAAAT
>JBEPWP010000196.1:0-4319 GCA_041642355.1 Fodinibius sp.
TTGTTGGCGGTAGCACCCTGCACGTGCAGTCTGTTATTCAACCGCTGGATGATGTCCCGGAAGCGAATCAAGAGAATATCATAAAACTTGAACAACAGATCGAAGAAAGTGGCATCGAAACGTTGTACCAAAAACTGCAAGAGGTTGATCCCGATTACGCACAAAAAATGGACGGGATGAATACCCAACGTATTGTTCGTGCTCTCGATGTTTGGATGCAAACCGGTCGCCCGTTTAGCTCCTTTCATTCTGATAATAATACCATTACTGTTCCAGACAACATGGTAGTCTTTGGTCTCTATCGCGATCGACAGAAGCTATATGACCGAATCAATCGCAGGGTTGACCAAATGTTTGAGAAAGGTTTCCTTGACGAAGTTCGCACAATTCTTGATATGGGATATACGTTAGAAGATCCCGGTTTAAATACTGTTGGATATAAAGAAGCGATCGCTTATTTGAATGACAAAATATCCCGCGAGAAGATGATTAAGGATATGAAAACCCAAACACGACGTTATGCCAAGCGCCAGCTTTCGTGGTTTCGACGCTGGGACTTTATTAATTGGATCGACCTGGATCAAACAGACCAAACCGAAGCGAATAATTATATCCAGTCGCAGTTAGCAGCTAAGGCAAATAAAGATTAACTTTACCCTCATTTAAAACCGCACAATTTTACACAGCATGTATAAGGCTACAGTAAATATAACGCTCCGTAAATCAATTCTTGATCCCCAAGGCAAAGCAGCGCACAATGCGTTGAAAAATCTAGGTCTAAACGAGGTTAACCAAGTTCGTATTGGTAAACTTATTGAGCTCGATATTGACGCTGATAACAAGGACGAAGCACATAAGGTTGCTGAAACAGCCTGCTCAAAATTACTTGCCAACGAAGTTATGGAAGATTTTGAAATTGAGATTCATGAAAACTAATTAGCTATAGCTATGAACCATCTGCCTTTTAGCTTTTTAGGATCTAAAGCGGGAGCTCAGGAAGAAGAGCAAACAACACCCGATATTGATGTTGACGTACTCGAGAAAGAGAAAGAAGACGAAGATGAGAAATCACCGTGGAAAGTCATCTTGTATGACGACGATACCCACACCTTTGATGAGGTTATTGGCCAACTAATTAAAGCTCTCGGATGCACTCAGGATCATGCCGAAGAACTTACATACAAAGTACACAACGAGGGCAAAGCTGAAGTGTACGAAGGCAGTTTTGAAGACTGCTTCGAAGTCAACGGCGTGCTTAAAGAAATTCAACTTGTCACCGAAATAAAAGGATAAACCGTGTCTGCTACATTTGGAGTAATTGTATTTCCCGGATCTAACTGCGACCATGATGCGTACCATGCCATGGCACACATCATGAACGCCGAAACGAAATTTTTATGGCATAAAGATACTGATCTTACGGATATCGACTTCTTGTTGATACCCGGCGGATTCTCTTACGGCGATTATCTGCGATCGGGAGCTATTGCCCGGTTTTCTCCCATTATGCAATCGGTTATCGATTTTGCCCAAAAGGGAGGCCCTGTGCTAGGGATCTGTAATGGATTTCAAATTCTGCTCGAAGCTGGACTTCTGCCTGGTGCCATGATGCATAATCAACAATTACGATTTGTGTGCAAACAAACGCACATCCGCTGTGAAACATCTAATACGCTCTTTACCCGCCATATTGAAAAGGGTACGGTGTTACAAATTCCCGTAGCTCATGGAGAAGGAAATTATTTCACCGATCAGGATCAGCTGAAAGAACTGCAAGACAACGACCAAGTGGTTTTCCGTTATTCTGACAACGAAGGAAACGTTACTGAGGAGGCCAATTTTAACGGCTCAATCGATAATATTGCCGGTATTTGTAACAAACAACGTAATATCCTTGGCATGATGCCACACCCCGAACGAGCTGTAGAAGAACTCGTTGGATCAGATGATGGTAAACTTATTTTCGAGTCTGTTCTTAACGAACTTTCTGTTGCTTAAATACATGCTGAGAACATGCCAAATCAACCTAGTAAAAAAACGCTTTATAGCCGTGGACTTACAAAGAGCTATAAAAAACGCACGGTTGTTTCGGATGTTTCTATTGATGTAACACAAGGAGAAATTGTTGGACTTCTGGGACCCAATGGGGCCGGCAAAACCACGACTTTTTATATGTTTGTCGGATTGGTAACTCCTGATGATGGTACCATATTTCTGGATGATAACAATCTTACAGGCATGCCAATGTATAAACGTGCTCGTCTTGGCGTTGGATATCTTTCTCAGGAAGCAAGTGTATTCCGTAATTTGACAGTCCGGGAAAATCTCGAATCTATTCTTCAATTTTTTGACTTTTCAAATAAGGAAATCAATAATCGTGTTGATCAACTAATTGAAGAATTTGGCCTTGAAAGAGTCGTAGACAACAAAGGATACAGCCTGTCGGGCGGCGAACGGCGGCGAACTGAAATTGCCCGAGCGTTGGTTACCGATCCGAAATTCATCCTCTTAGACGAGCCTTTTGCCGGCGTTGACCCTATTGCAGTTGAAGATATCCAGGAAATTGTAGCCGACCTAAAATACCGCAACATTGGGATCTTTATAACTGATCATAACGTGCACGAAACACTCGCTATTACTGATCGAGCTTATTTAATGTTTGAAGGTAACATTTTAAAAGAGGGTTCAGCTGATGAATTAGCTGATGATGAGGAAGCTCGTCGACTATATCTAGGAAATCAATTTAAGCTCGATCGCTACGGTCGACAACAAGAAGAATAGCATTAAACAAATCTTTTAATTCAAAAACTTCAAAACTATAGCAGATGGAAGAAATAACGGTACAATCGCTTGAGGAGAAAATTGAGGCATCCCAAAATAACTTTCTTCTCTTAGATGTCCGCGAACCTTTCGAGCAGTATCAATCTAAAATTGATATTGAAAATTCAATTTTGATTCCTGTTGGCGAATTGGCAGACCGAGTAGAGGAAATTGAAGACCATAAATCAGACGAAATTATCTGCTTGTGCAGGAGTGGAGGGCGTAGTGAACAGGCCTGTCAATTTTTGGAAAAACAGGGTTTTGAGAACGTGAAAAATCTAAAAGGTGGTATTAATAAATGGGCACGTGATATTGATACCAGTCTTCCCGTCTATTAAAATGCCAACTAGCATGTATCCGATGGTTTAAACCATCGCGGCTATCTGATTAAGCAACTCTTCATTGCTATCGGTATTCCCTAATACTTTAAGCAGGCTCTGCATAGATTCTTTTGGTGATTTTTTGAGCAGATAACGACGTACCATATTACGCTCTTCCATAGAATCCCCAATAAACTTGTCTTCATTACGTGTACCAGACGCACTGATATTAATTGCGGGATAAATACGGTCGTTAGCCAACTCCCGGTCAAGCACAACCTCCATATTACCAGTACCTTTGAATTCCTCGAAAATAAGGTCATCCATTCGGGAGTTCGTTTCAATCAGACAGGTGGCAATAATTGTTAATGACCCACCTCCTTCAATTTTACGGGCTGAACCAAATATTTTTTTGGGGATTTCAAGTGCCCGAATATCAAGCCCACCAGAAAGGGTACGGCCACTGCTTTCTTGAATATTATTATATGCACGACCTAATCGAGTCAAAGAGTCAATTAGAAGCACAGCATCATCGCCCATCTCAGCCTTACGTTTTACATAGCCCAGTGCAAGCTCTGTAATTCGTACATGGCTCTCCGTATCCTGATCATTTGATGACGCAAATACTTCGGCATCAACAGATCGCAAAAAGTCTGTAACCTCTTCAGGTCGCTCATCAACCAACAGAACTCCTGTATTTATATCGGGATGATTTTCCGTAAGGGACTCTGCAATTTTTTTCAGTAATACGGTTTTACCGGTTCGAGGTGGCGCTACCAAAAGTGCTCGCTGTCCCTTTCCGATAGGAGCAATTAGATCCATTACCCTCATCTCAATATCTTCGGGGTCAACACCCAGCTTAATATGTTCGTTAGGCATGATGGGCGTCTGCAATTCAAAACGAGTAGCCCGTTGCCACTCCATAGGATCACGTCCATTTATTTTTTCAATAGAATAAATGTGGCGGTGCCCCCTTTCATCCTCCTCATATTCACCTTCAATTTCCAAGCCAGGCCTAAGATTATGCTTTTTAACCTCGTCGGGCCTTAGGAAAGGATCACTTGGCTCATAGCTAAATTCATGGTCTTTCTTTCGGGCAAAACCGTAGTTCTTTTGATTGATCTCAACTACGCCTTCATACCGACCGGCTACTTCCACATTTTGATTGTCTTTAAACCG
>JBEPWP010000197.1:0-4300 GCA_041642355.1 Fodinibius sp.
AGTGTTGTGAAATTAACAAGGTTGAACCGCTGGATCGAATCAAGGAAAAATATAAAGTATGGATGTCTGGACTTATCGGTTTTCAAAATCGACATCGCAATAATATGTCTATCTTAGATGATGATAATGAACTTATAAAGTTCTATCCATTCATCGATTGGAACTCATCGCTTGTTGAAGAGTATATTGCCGGCCATGGTCTGCCAGAGCATCCCCTGAAAGAAAAAGGTTTTGATTCTGTAGGATGTACGCACTGCACTGTAAAAGGCAAAGGCCGTGAAGGACGATGGAGTGACCTCTCAAAAACCGAGTGCGGGCTGCATCAATAACCCATTTCCAAGAATTATAGATCTTCTACTTCGTAATCAATTTCCTGCTTTTGAGAATTCTTGAGTAACCATTGTTGATATTCTTGGTTGCCTTCCTGCTCGGTTAGCTGCAGTGAAATCACACAGGGACAATCGTAGCTGTGGAGTTCTTTAACCCTGTTGGTAAGATTTTTCATGTTGTGATAAGGGGTTTTTGCAATAAGTATTGCCTCGGTATCTTCAACAATTTCACCCTCCCAGCGATAGATAGTCTCCATTCCATCAACAATATTGACACAAGCAGCCAAGTTTTCTTTTACCAGCTTTTTACCGATTGATCTGGCTTCTTGTTTGTCTTTTGTGGTGATATAAACCAAGCGAAGGTTGTAAAACATGGATATGGATAGTCAAGATTGGTATTCAAATGTGGAATCGAAAATTACAAAATTGAAGTTATGAGTCATAGTCTTCAAGCTAAAAATTTGAATATTATTAGTGTTGAAATCAGAAGAAAAAAGCCATATTTTTCGAGACTCTCAAAATCTGGTAAATCTAAAACGTTGCCAATTAATTGAGTACTTGCGAGAGTGGCGGAATTGGTAGACGCGCTAGATTTAGGATCTAGTGCCTTTTAAGGCGTGGGGGTTCGAGTCCCCCCTCTCGTACATACAACTTTTATCACTTTTACCGTTCTAATAAAATACTATCTGGAGTAGTCCTGTGGAAATAACAGTTAATGACATCACCTCTGTAGACAAAGAATTAATTATTTCGGCAGATCGGGAAGATCTGGAGCCGAAGTTTAAAGAGGCATATAAAAAGTATCGCGGACAAATTAATATGCCCGGTTTTCGTCCCGGCAAGGTACCTCTTAAAATTGTTCGTAAACGTTTTGGAGACGAAATCGAGCAGGAAGAAGTTGGCAAATATGTTCAGGAGGTATTTGAGAACGAAGTTGTTCCTGAGTATGAGCCAGTGGGTGAAAGCCAGATGCTGGATCTAAGCTGGGAAGATGATGAGCTTGAGGCGAAATTCAAGATAGGGGCACGTCCGGAATTTGAGCTCTCTGATCTCAGTAAAATTGAAGTGGATCGTCTGGTGCATGATGTTACCGATGAAGAGGTGGGCGAAGAACTAGATCGTCAGCTGAAGCAGCAGGGCAACTGGGAAGAGGTTGAAGAAGAAATTACTGAAAATAATCGTGTTACTGTTGATGCTATTCCAGTAGATGAGGATGGTGAGCCCGAAGAAGAGAATAAAACGGAAGAAACTATTGATCTGACGAAGGAAGAGTCTGATCAGTTTCGCGATGATCTTCTCGGTCATGAGGTGGGGGATGAAGTTGACGTTGAAATTGGTCACGATGATCATACCCACAGTTTTAAGCTGATTGTCAAAAAGGTAGAAAAGCTTCACAAGGCTGATCTTACTGATGAATTTGCGAAACAGGCTTCAGACGGCGAAGCCAAGAATGTAGATGAGTTCAAAAGCTTGATCAAAAGTAAGATTCAAGACTACTACGATCAGTCAGCTGATGATTTGTTCAAGAACGATATTATTGATTCGCTTGTTAATAAACATGATTTTGAAGTTCCTGAGGTATTTAAGAATCAGGTGCAGAATCAATATGTTGAACGTGTAAAGCAACAGTCTCAGGGACAGTTGCCCCCTGATTTTGATGAGGAGGAGTACAAGGAGAATATGGAAGATCGCGCGATTCGCGATGCCAAGTGGTTTTTCCTCAATGAGAAGCTGCAAGAAAAATTTGATGATATCGAGATAAAACCCGAAGATATAGATCAGCACTTAGAGGCCGAAGCATCGCGTTATGGTATAGGTGTTGATCAGATGCGGAATATGTTTGCACAGAATCCGCAGCAGCTTGAGAGTTTGAGAAACAGTATTAGAGAAGACAAAGTATTTGATAGGTTGAAAGATGAGGTTAATATCAACGAAATTGATAAAGAAGCCTATCAGGAAAAGCACGACGAAGATATTGAGGCGTAATGCCCATCACATTAGTTATTGAATAAACCTAATATTTCTGATTCACTTATGGAAAAGCAACCATTGTACGAAATGCCAAACGACGCAGGCAATACCGATCGAATCCAGAATAACAATCT
Source organism: Fodinibius sp. (assembly GCA_041642355.1). GTDB lineage: Bacteria > Bacteroidota > Rhodothermia > Balneolales > Balneolaceae > Fodinibius. Next base: position 2,435 of record JBEPWP010000197.1, read on the forward strand.
GGTACCAATGGTCGTTGAAAAGACCGAGCGGGGCGAACGAGCGTTTGACATCTATTCACGCTTGCTCAAGGATCGTATCATCTTTTTGGGCACGCCTGTTAATGACGCTGTAGCCAGCTCTATTGTAGCACAGATGTTGTTCCTTGAGTCAGAAGATCCTGAAAAAGATATTAATCTATATATTAATAGCCCGGGTGGTGTTGTATCGGCAGGTTTTGCCATCTATGATACCATGCAGTACGTCAAGTGTGACGTTGCGACAACATGTGTAGGTATGGCGGCATCTATGGGAGCGGTGCTGTTAGCAGGAGGAGCGGCAGGAAAACGAAACTTGCTGCCAAATTCTCGTGTTATGATTCACCAGCCATTAGGTGGTGTGCGAGGCCAGGCAAGTGATATTGAAATTGAAGCGCAGGAGATTTTGCGTATTAAAAAATTGATTAGTGAAGTTCTTGCCAGCCACAGTGGAAAATCAGTAGATCAGGTTATGGAAGATACCGACCGTAATAAGTGGATGACTGCTGAAGAAGCTCAGGAATACGGTTTGGTTGATAACATCATGACGAGAAAGAAAGAAAAGTAATTTCAAGACTTCAGTTAGAGGACAATGAGCGACCAAGAAAATAACAACGAAAAGACAATTCACTGTTCGTTTTGTGGACGATCTAGCCATGAAGTAAACAGCATGGTCGCCGGCCCTAACGATGTGTATATCTGCGATCGATGCGTAGCTGATGCCTCGGGCATTGTAAAAAGTGATCTGGCTTCGATGTCGGAAAAGCGGGAAAAGAACTATAAGCCCCTGCTAAAGCCGGCTGAGATAAAATCTCGACTTGATGAATATGTTATTGGTCAGGAGGAAGCCAAGAAAACTCTTTCAGTAGCTGTTTATAATCATTATAAGCGTATAAGCACTGAACTGGGTGATGAGTTTGATGACACAGAAGTAGAAAAAAGTAATATTATTCTGCTTGGTCCTACTGGTTGTGGTAAAACACTTCTCGCACGTACAATGGCCGATATTATTGATGTTCCTTTTACTATTGCCGATGCAACGGTGCTCACCGAAGCGGGTTATGTGGGGGAAGATGTGGAAAGTATTCTATCTAGTCTGTTGCAAGCATCAGATTACGATGTTGAGGAGGCGAAACGGGGTATTGTATACATTGATGAGGTAGACAAAGTTGCTCGCAAAAGCGACAACCCATCAATTACCCGGGATGTATCCGGAGAAGGTGTCCAACAGGCCCTGCTCAAGATTTTAGAGGGAACAGTAGCTAATATACCGCCCAAAGGTGGACGTAAACATCCCGAACAGAGTTTTATACAGGTTGATACTTCTAATATTTTGTTTATTTGCGGCGGTGCTTTTAGTGGATTGGAAGAAATTATTTCTAAGCGACTTTCAGTTAGCTCTCTTGGTTTTCATTCTGATGAGCAGGTGAATTACGATAAGGATGATCCCGATATTTTTACCCATGTAGAAGCACAAGATCTGCAGCGTTATGGTCTAATTCCGGAGCTGATCGGTCGCTTGCCTGTAATTTCAGGATTGCATCAATTGGATAAAGATGCAATGATTAAAATCCTTGTTCAGCCAAAAAATGCCCTTGTAAAGCAGTATAAGAAGCTTTTTCAGATGGAAGGGGTTGAGCTAGTATTTGAGGAAGATGCGCTCGAAATTATTGTTGAAAAAGCCCTTGAGCGCGGTACCGGCGCCCGTGGACTTCGATCCATTATGGAAAAATCAATGTTGGATATAATGTATACTCTGCCCTCGATGGATAATATTGAACGGTGTGTAGTAACGCGAGAAACAATACTTGATGAAGCGCCGCCTGTTTATGAAAAGCGGAAAGCTTCTGC
>JBEPWP010000198.1:0-4284 GCA_041642355.1 Fodinibius sp.
AATCTGGATCTTTTCTTTACAAAATCAGAAATTTGGTTTCATGAATTCTTTTTCCTCACAGCAGCACTCATCACCGTTTTATATCTGTACTATAAACAGATTTCTGATTATTTAATCGGTAAAACTCAATCTCTGTTTTGAGTAAGTCTGGTAATAATTTGGGGCAGCGGGTGAATCCCTAATATCCGCAAAAAGCCTGCACCTAATTAAGAAATAACTGAGTGTCAACCCAATTACTGCCTCCATTTATTGTAATCTTGTAAGATTTACTGACAACAAATCATCTCTTTTCCAAGCATTTGATCATAACCGATATTTCTCTCTGTAGACATGAAAACAAGCATTACAGATTCATTTTCAACTATATGTATCATTTTTTTGATACTCGGATTTTTTTTAGTCAATCCAGAAACTGCCCAAAGCCAGAACTTTGACAACTGGGAAACAGACCTATCCAAGAAAAGCATAGACTTAGAGAGCCTCGTAAAAGGTGGGCCGCCTAAAGATGGAATTCCTTCCATTGACGAACCGAAATTTGTACAATTTAATGCTGCGGACAGCTGGATTGCTGATGAAGAGCCCGTCATCGCATTTCAGCATAACGGTATCTCAAGAGCTTATCCATTACAAGTGATGATTTGGCACGAAATCGTAAACGACCAAATTAATGGCACACCGGTTTTAATCACATTTTGTCCTCTTTGCTATTCAGCCATTGTTTTTGATCGCCGCATTGATGGAAAGGTTCACGAATTCGGTGTATCCGGTTTTTTGCGCCACTCGGATATGATCATGTTTGACCGAAAGACAGAATCTCTCTGGCAGCAGTTTACCGGTGAGGCATTGGTAGGTGACTATACCGGAACTGAACTAACCGTTTTACCCAGCCAAATCATTTCATATGAGCAGTTTAAAGATGCTTACCCGGATGGAGTAGTCCTTTCAAAAGATACCGGCTATCAAAGGACTTACGGCCAAAACCCGTATACGGGATATGACGACATCAACAATACCCCATTCTTAATGGGCAATATTGAGGATGATCGACTGAAGCCTATGGAGAAAGTTATCGGAGTGCGGATTTCTGATGTACAAAAAGCATATCCCTACAGTTTAACAAAAGAATCAATAGTTATTAATGATACCATAGGGCAAACACCGATTGTCGTTTTTCATACAGAAGGTGCCCGGTCCGCACTAGACGCATCAAGTATCTCCCAATCTCGTGAAGATGGGTCTACCGGAGCATTTCGTCGGAGTGTAAATGGTCAAACATTAAAATTTTCATATCGCTCAGAAAAAATCATTGATGAGCAGACCGGAAGTACGTGGGACATCTCAGGAAAAGCCATCGAGGGTCAATTAAAAGGCAAACAGCTCGAGCCACTGATTTTCGGTGACTACTTTGCATTTGCCTGGCTTGTTTTCTGGCCGGAAACTGAATTGTATCAGTTATAGATCTGAAACCAAATATCTTACTTAAATGAAAATACTTGAACTCACATCTGCCATTCCCTGCCCTATTTGTGGCCAAGAACATATTGACCAGATGCCGGAGGATTCCTGCCGGTTTTATTGGAAATGTCCTGCATGTGGAATTATCGCCAAGCCTCATGAAGGTGACTGCTGCGTATTCTGTTCGTATGCGGATACTCCGTGTCCGCCCATTCAGAAATCTCAGTTCAACTAACCAGAACTCTTTTTAAAAAAATTCTAAAATCAATCAAAAAATGTCCGACACTCAACACTTCGACGCTATCGTAATAGGAACCGGTCAGGCTGGACCATCATTAGCGGCACGCTGCGCCGGCGAAGGTTTGAAAACCGCCGTCATCGAAAAAGATAACTTTGGTGGTACTTGCGTCAATTCCGGCTGTACTCCAACTAAAGCAATGGTAGCCAGTGCGCGCGCAATCTATATGGCACGGCGGGGAGAGGAATTTGGCTTCAGAATTGATGGAGATATCACCGTAGATTTGGATAAAATTCTGGCCCGGAAAAACAAGCTCGTCAAAAATTCAACCGAAGGTGTTGAAAACTGGCTTCGAAATACCGAGGATCTCACCGTCATTCAGGGCCATGCGAGGTTTGTTGATAATCACAGCGTTGAGGTGAATGGTAAAATATTGAGTGCAGACAAAATCTTCATTAACACAGGAGCGCGACCGTTTATCCCACCGATCTTTGAAAGCGTGAATTACCTGACCAACAAAGAGATCATGGAGCTGGATGAGATACCCAAACATTTAGTGGTGATTGGAGGAAGCTACATCGGGCTCGAATTCGGGCAGATGTTCCGGCGTTTTGGCAGCAAAGTTACCGTGATTGAAATGGGATCAAATATTATCGGCCGAGAGGATCAAGATACCTCCGAAACAATATTGAATATACTGCAGGATGAAGGGATTCAGTTTAGGCTGAACGCAAAATGTATCGGTGCAGAGAAGCGCAGCGACGGTAAAATTATTGTAGATGTGGATTGCGAAAAGGGCGCCCCACAGGTCATCGGTTCACATCTGCTGGTAGCTACCGGCCGTAAGCCCAACTCAGACGATCTTGGACTTGAGCATACCGACATCCAGACTAATGACCGCGGTTACATACAAACCGATGATCAGCTTCACACAGATGTTGACGGTGTTTGGGCGTTGGGAGATGTAAATGGCAAAGGCGCTTTCACCCACACCGCCTACAATGATTTTGAAATTGTGGCTGCAAACCTATTTGACAACGATCCCCGAAAAGTTTCTGATAGAATTTTGAATTATGCCCTATACACTGATCCATCTCTCAGCCATATTGGAATGTATGAGCATGAAGCCAGAAAATCGGATAGAAATGTATTGATCGGATACCGGGAAATGTCGCGCATTGCCCGAGCCAAAGAGCGGGGTGAAACCAAAGGGTTCATCAAGATCCTGGTGGATGCCGATACCCAAAAAATTCTTGGAGCTACCATCGTTGGTATTGACGGTGATGAGATCATCCATTCGCTGTTGGATATGATGTATGCCGACAAACCCTACACGGTAATCAGCCGTGCGGTTCATATTCATCCTACCATATCGGAATTGATTCCCACTATCCTGCAAGACTTAAAACCACTGGAATAACTGAAAATCAGCAGCTCATGGAAACCTGGTATTTACCCATAACAATACTTCCGGGCATCGGACTACTGATTCTCAGCACTTCTAATCTGATTATTTCTTTAAATGAGGAGATGGAAAGACTGCTTATTGAAGCCGATAAATTCCAAATACTCATCAACCGGAAACTCTCGCAAATGCGTTTACTCACTTATGGGCTCTCCGGTTTATACTTCAGCACAGCTTTAATGGTTTTAAGCGGAATAGTTTCCTTTTCGAATCGATACGATCTGAATGCTGTTGGAATGACCGGCTCCGTTGTTTTACTTGCAGGTGTCGGATTTATCTTTTTATCACTGATCATTCTTATCATTTATTCAGCAAGAGCAGTAACCATTCGCCGGGCTCACTTTGATGATTGCCTGATGAATAAGAAGTGACAATCGTCTATTCATCTCTGTCGTGAATACAATCTTATTGAGTTTTTTATAGAATTATATCAGAGTTGATTTTTGAATCCATTTTGATTTATGATGAATGAACTTCAAACCAGAACCGGTGTAAGTAAGTCCAATTTTCATTTAAAAACATAAAATCATGCGTTTAATACGAAAAACTATCCTTCTACTTTTTTTAATAATGTCATCCTCAATCCTATATGCTCAGGAAGGAATCACTACGATACAAAGCGATTTCTCGGTAGAAAAGACGGCTGACCGGCTTGAAAATGTACTGACAGATAATGGTGTTACTATTTTTAATGAAATTGATCACCGGCAAGGCGCTATAGATGTAGATATGGAGCTGTCACCAACCATTCTGTTTATTATTGGAAATCCGAAGCTTGGAACTCCAATCATGCAGTGTGCCCAAACAACAGCCATAGATCTGCCACAAAAAATGTTGATTTGGAGAAATTCAGAAGATGTAGTTCAGGTTGGGTATAACAACCCGGAATACCTGATAAATCGTCATTCAATCAACGGTTGCGATGAGGACCTAAAAAAAATTGGTGATGCACTACATAATTTTTCAGTTTCGGCAGCGCGAGAGTAGTTAACTCCGGAGATTGTTGATTAAATCAAGCAGATAGAATTATTTATCAAAACAGTGGAATGGAATGTCTACAGAAGTAGGCGTAGCCTAATCAATCTCTGGCACAGTAAAAGCTGTCATAAATAAAACTCCTTACCTG
>JBEPWP010000199.1:0-4260 GCA_041642355.1 Fodinibius sp.
ATTGCTATTTGCGGTCGGACCGAAGAAAAGCTTCAAAATGCCATTGGGGAAATCGAGGAAGTTGCCAATGGTAGCAGGGCAAAATACTATGTAGCTGATGTTCGTGATTATGATCGCATCGAAGAGATGATCGGAGAAATCGTTTCTGATTTTGGAGCCATGACCGGACTCGTCAATAATGCAGCAGGAAACTTTCTATCGGCTTCTGAAGACCTTTCTCCCGGTGGATTTAAGGCCGTTGTCGATATTGTTTTGCACGGTTCGTTCAACTGCACGCATGTATTTGGTAACTACCTGATTGATGAGGAGCGCGAAGGCAATATCTTGAATATGGTAACCACCTATTCCGAAGATACCGGATCGGCGTTTGTGCTACCATCCGCATGCGGAAAGGCGGGCGTACTTGCTATGACGCGATCACTGGCCTACGAATGGGCAACATATGGCATCCGACTAAATGCTATTGCTCCGGGGCCATTTCCCACCAAAGGTGCCTGGGAACGTTTAGTTCCAGATGAGAGTGCTGAGAAGAAGTTCCTTTCTAAAATTCCCGCCGGGCGGTATGGAGATAAAGAAGAATTGGCAAATTTGGCGGCTTTTCTGATCTCAGATATGGCCCCGTATATCACGGGAGAATCTGTTGTAATTGATGGTGGTGAGCGTCTGTCAGCTGGACAGTTTAATTTTATCGACAAGCTGGGATCTCGGGATGAGTTAAAGAAATTTTTTAAGATGATGCACAAGAAGTGAACCTATTCAAACGGTAATGGCTAAGTGCGTTTGAGACGTTTTTTTATTTTATCAATCGTCTTATTCAGTTTCCAAAGGTGATAAGCGTTATAAACCGTTTCACGTTTGAGCTGGATCGATTTCAGAAAATCTAGAGCTGCTAATTCAGCCGCTCTGCTGGCATCGAAAGATTCACTATTAAAAAAGAGGTGTCCATCTCCATTTTCTTCTCCCAATCGTACGGTCTGTTCTAGAACATTACAATCTAATATAAAATGATTGCTTGCTGCTAGTCGATGATGCCGGGACTTAGATGCTGTTACATTGATAAAAATGTTAGCCGTCGACCCGTTTTCAAATCGTAATAACATGTGCAGGACATATAAATGCTGCTCTGAGAGTTCCACGGTTTTAATATCAATATGGTGGACCGATCCATTTATCCACCGTAAGCAGAATGCGAGTTCATCAATCCAGTAATATTCAAAAGGGTGATCTGATTCTATAAATTTTGAATAATTTAGCTCGCGGTTGATTTGTAGGAATGAAGGCTTTGCAATTTTTTTGGACATCCATTTTGAGGCAGGAGCCAGAGTAGGCCAATGCGAGAATTGAACAAGCACATTCGATTCTTCGGCAGCATGATAAACTTTTTCAACTTGTTTAGTATTGGTAGGAATAGGTGCTACTAAAAACGTATGATATCCTGCCTTTACCGCTGTGAGCAATTGATCCAGATTTTTAGTGGACTCATCCATTAATAGACATGCATCAACATCACCAATTTCAGAGAGTTTGGCTGAAATCACTACTTCAGAAACACTACGATGGGGCCGTAAATGATTTTCCCATGCAACAGCTCTTTCGGCAGGCCCAACAATGCCTATTCTCATAACCGGATCTTTTGTTAAAAATTAACTAATCATAGTTATGAAATAGGGCTTTAATTTCAAAACTGATTACCAAAATAGAGAGATTATTCAGGCATGACCAAGGCAAGGATAAAATAAAGAAGAACTGGGCTTCCCCATCCAAGAAAGGTAGTTACTACGAAAATAATTCTTACAATCGTGGGATCCCATCCTAAATATTCAGCGATGCCTCCGCACACTCCGGTAATCATTTTGTCGGTTCGAGACTTTTTTAAACGAGCTCCCATAAGCAATATCAATTAATGGTTTGTAGATGTTTGCTCAAATAATACGGTTGATTCAGGGGGATGTTTCAGCCGATTTCACATTAACGTAAAACGAAAGACCAAAGTAATAGAATGGGAATAAAAATGAAGTATAAATTAACCAAGGAGGAGATTGATCAAAATAAAAAAGCAATGCTACAAGTTGAAGAATGAAGATGCTTCCAAGAGCTAATGTAAGTGGACGTAAATATTCAGTTCTTGATGGATAAACAAATTTTACCGGTAGAAAAGTGACAATAGCGAACATTAGTAAAATTCCTGAAGCAAAGGTAGGGGGTAGTTCAAGTAGGAAAATGTAAAATACTACAATATTCCAATATGAGGGGAACCCCAAGAAAAAATGATCTTCTGTTTTGGCGTTGGCATTTGAAAAGCCAAAAATGCTGGCGATGGCGCAAATGAGAAGCACCCAAGTTGGAATACCCATTGTTGCGTAGATCCAGAGTAGGGGGGCGATGGTCCACGTGACAAAATCAACGATATTATCCATTAGAGCACCATCAATGGCTGCGGCATATTCTTTAGTTTGAGTAAGCCGAGCCAGGGCTCCATCAACGGAATCAATAATGGCAGCTATGGCAAGTACCCAAACTGTTTCTTTGTAAAAACCGTTATATGTAAGTATGAGTGCCCATAAGCCAAAACCTGCTCCTAAAGCAGTAAATATATGGACCCCGTATGCCGCTGTTTTTTTCACAAACAGATGTAATTGATTGCACTATCCTATCTTTTAAACAACCTTAATAAAATATAAAAAGCGGAACCAGTAAAGTCCCGCTTTCAATCTAATAGAATAATGTAATGTTTTTACATCTTTAAAAGTGTATGTCTATGATTCTGTATCATCTGTCGAAAGTTTAAAACTGATAGGTAACGAATATTGGACACGAACGGGTTCATCTTTTACTTTTCCGGGCGTAAAATCTGCTTGTTTAACTACGCGTAGAGCCTCTTGATCTAAACTTTCGTGAACTCCTTTTACAATTGTTGGACTTTCAACATTGCCGCTTTTGTCGATGATAAATTGAACAATCACACGTCCTTGAATACCGGCTTTGCGCGCCAGGTCGGGATAATTGATCTGTTGTTGTAATGTGCCTAATCCACCAATTAGTTCGGGCATATCTTCAACAGCAACATAATAATCGCCATCGTCTGATTTTGAAGGAGATTTAGGTTTAGAATAAGCTTGTTCTTTTAGATCAGTGAATGCCTTATCTGGGTTATTTACTTCCATCTTTATAACCCCATATTTACCTGATTCGCCATATTGGGCTTTGGCTTTTTTTCCCTTAAGAACGTCAACGGATTTGATATACTTTGGCTTCAGACGCGAGAGCTTATCTTTGTTGTCTTCCGTTCTGTTCCATTCTTCTCCATTTATTATATAAAGCGGAATGTTCTCGGAGGACTGATTAGCCATCTGTGCTTGTGTTTGTTCTACCTCACTTTTAGTGATATTGTCATCAGCCATATCAGTGCAGGAGATGGTTAAAGTCAATAGCGAAGCGGCAAAAAGTGTCAACAAAAAGCTGGATCGAAAATTCATGGTAGTGTAATTTTGGTTAGACATAATTTGGATTCGTTTTTTTAAAGAAGAAGGATTGACAGCCATCGATAAGGCTAATCGTTGATTATGGTCTCGTTTTGCGAGTTCAAAAAGTAACGAGGCATACTTTTTCTTTGAGAACCGATTAGTAGCTAAAACTTCGGTGTCGCATAATATTTCACGGTATTCTTTACGCGACGAATAAAAGTGATACACCAGTGGATGAAACCAGAACAAACTTTTTATCAGGACTAAGAAGCTGTTAAGTAAAAAGTCATAATTCCTGATATGAACCAGTTCGTGTTGCACAGCCATGGCAAGTGATTCTTTATCTTTTTGTAAATCCCTTGGAACTACAATTTTATTCTTCAGCCAGCCATAGGTATATGGTATCGTAGTATAATTGGAATATGCTAGGAGGGTATTTTTATCCCAATCTGAAATTTCCGGTAAGTTTTTCAATAATGTTTCCTCATTAGTAAGTGGGCAAAAATTCAACTTTTTACCTATTGCCCTTAGTCGAGCAAAATCCAATAAAAGTTTTATTAGTAGCATAGCGGCGCCAACCAGAAGTACTAAACTAATTCCACCGACCCAAAATTGTGGTGTTAGTATTGTACTGAGTGTAGAAGAATTAGAGGCCACAGTAGAAACAGTTATTGGATTTTGTATGACAATAGATATACCAGCCACTGCTGATTCGGTGCTGGTATTTATTTTGTCTAATAGGTATGTCCCCAAAAGTCCTAGAGGAAGTACCAGGAGAAGTGCTGTTCGAATATGG
>JBEPWP010000200.1:0-4237 GCA_041642355.1 Fodinibius sp.
ATTTAAATCGTTATTCGGACGCCCTTGAGCAATACAATTATACATTAGGGTTGGATCATACCTTTTTACCGGCTGTGGAAGGTAAGGGATGGACGTATGTAGTTATGGATAAGTTGAAAAAAGCACACCGGGCGTTCGATGAATACCAAAACCTGGTGAAAAGAGAACAGAAAAATATTCCTCATCTGATCTATGTTGCGGCCCGCTTGGGTATGAGCGATGTTGCGAATCATTTTTTGGAAGTCATGCAGCTCGGTGATGCACACGATTCATATATGCCTTCCCCATTGGATATTGCAATGGCTTTTTTGGGGATGAAAAAATACGACGAGGTTTTTTTCCATCTTAAGCGTGCCGCTGATGACAAAATTGGAAAACTCTATGTTATACTTTGGGATCCCGTTTGGGATGAAATAAAACAGGACAGCCGATACGAGGATTTGTTGAAACAGTTGAAGCTATCAGAAACTTCTCAAATTCCCCTCACTGTGCCTGCAGATTGATTTTTTTGAGGAGGTTATCAACAAAAATAAGCGTGATTACGAAAGCGAATCTGTGTCTTCAATCTCTTTTATTTTTTCCTGCAGTACCGATATAATAAGATCGATTTCATCTAAGTGGGTGCGGAAGTGTAAAACAGCCAATCGTAAGTATATGGTACCATCTAGATGAGTAGAAGAAAGAAATATACGGCCATCACGGTGGATGGCATTGACAAGTTTTTTATTAAATGTATTCGGATCACCCGTTTTAGGGACGTACCGAAAAAAGGCAATTGAAAGTTGTGGGTCGGGACCAACTTCAATGCCCTCAACCTGCTGAATTTTATTGTGGAAATAGCGGGTTAGCAGCAGCTTTTCATCTAGAGCAGCCCGAAACGATTCAACGCCAAAGAGTTGTAGGGGTAACCACATCCGCAGTCCTCTAAAGTGTTTGGAAAGTTCCGGGGAAAGGTCGGCAGGTGATGCTTCATCGGTGGCTTTGTAAGTATCCTGCAGGTAATTGGCCGACATGTGCTGTGATTTATACAGTTTTTCTCCTTCTTTGACGAGCAGCGCTCCTGATCCGTATGGTAAAAATAATCCCTTGTGGGGATCAATAGTTGCTGAATCTGATTGTTCGATTCCTTCCATCATTTTTTTGCCATGATCAGTTAACAGAAAAAAGCCCCCGTAGGCTGCGTCCACATGAAACCAAAGGTTATGCCTGTTAGCAATATTGCCAATTTCGGCAAGGGGATCCACGGCGCCAAGATCGGTAGTGCCAGCCGAAGCAAAAATAGTAAGCGGGATCAGCCCCTCATTTTTATCTGATTTAATTTGCTCTTCAAGAGCATCCGTCTTCATCCGATAGCGATTGTCCATAGGAATGGTATGAACGGTAGCTTCGCGAAGTCCGGCAAACTTAATAGCTTTGATAACGCAGTGGTGCACCTGGCGGGTAGTGTAAATCACTGTACGGTTAAAATCTGCAGCTTTGATTCCTGCATCGTCACGCGCAACGACTAAAGCAATGAGATTCGCAATAGATCCACCAGAAGTAAGATTTCCAGCTGCACCTTCGGGGTACCCAACAAGGTCGTTCATCCAGCGAATACACATATTCTCGATGCGTACAGCACCTGGAGATGAAAAGAAAACGCCGGTATAGCGGTTGGTTACCGCTGCCAAGTAATCAGCAATGGCTGAAGGATAAAGTCCGCCACCTGGAATGTACCCAGCGTGCTTACCGGAAGCTGGATTGAGTCCCGGCGTATCTACTTCTGATTGTAATACATGTAACAGGTCCTCAAATTCTTTAGGATCCTCGTCAAAAGGAAGTTCATAAACGTCTTTACCTTTATTGTCAGATTCTAAATAGGCTGGCTGTTCGGGTAGTGATGATAAAAAGTTTTCACCGTATTCTTGGGCATTATTAAATAATGATTGGCGTTCTTGAGCAGTAGTTTCAAGGTTACGGGCTAGTTCTTCGAGGTCTTTAATTTCTTTTTTCATTAATGAATGGCAGGTCGAGATATTTTAATTGTCAATCGGATGCTAAAATAAGAAAAGCAGTGGTAAATCGAATAGCTGATGTGAGCATACATATGTAAGTGGAAATTTTTTGTACCCATTTTATATAGGGAAGAAAATGAATAAACTTTGAGGGTAAAATTGTTAGTTAAATCAAAACAAAGCGGTGCTTTCTACGTTTAATGGGTAGAAAAAATACCTAAAAATGGTAATGCATATTATGAATAAGAATAGTTTACGAACAGTTTTCCTAATGACACTGGTGGCTGTGCTTTTTATGCTGGTGGGACAGGTTTTGGGCGGATCCACCGGATTGGTAATTGCCTTTATTTTTGCGATGGGAATGAATTTTTTTAGTTATTGGAAATCCGATAAAATGGTACTTCGGATGTATAAAGCTGAGCCGGTAGATCGCAGTTCCCATCCCAAACTGCATGGAATGGTTGAAGAGCTAGCTCGAGAGGCAGAATTGCCGATGCCGGCTTTGTACGTTATTCCACAGCAGCAGCCCAACGCATTTGCTACAGGACGTAATCCTGATAATGCGGCTGTGGCAGTCACGCAGGGAATCATGCAGGTACTTGATGAGGATGAACTGCGCGGCGTAATTGCTCATGAACTGGCACACATTCAAAATCGGGATATTCTAACACAGACAATTGTTACAACAATAGTAAGTGCCCTGAGTATGCTTGCGCAGTTTGCTTACTTTATTCCAATGGGCGGAGGTGATCGTGATTCAAACCCATTGGTAGCGCTAATTGTACTGATTACCGCACCTATTGCAGCAATGATGTTACAGGCAGCCATTAGCAGAACTCGAGAATATGAGGCTGACCGTGTAGGGGCAGAAATAAGTGGAACTCCGCAATCACTGGCATCGGCGTTGAAGCGTATTGAAAAAGCGGCCGAGCAGTTACCCATGCGTGGAGTTTCGGAGTCAGCTATGCGATCGACGTCACATATGTTTCCAGTAAATCCATTCAGTGCTGGGCGCTTTATGAGCCTGTTTTCTACGCATCCCAATACAGACGATCGCGTGGAGCGCTTGATACACATGCAGCGCACCGGTGAATATTTATTTGAATAAACTAAGATTTAACAAAATGATAAAAACCCTCAGGCTTTAGAAGACCCTGAGGGTTTAATCTTATTAAAAAAGGTCCCAAAAATACTCGGTACTTTTAAAGTATCGGACAATTGTATTTAAATAGAACTTAAAAGCTACTCCTCTTCGTTATACTGCTCATCATAAGCGTTTTTGATACGCTGATTCATATGCCGCTTGTAATTGTTGTATTCATATTTGCGTACCGTAAACTCGGAGTGATAATTACCGTCGTTACAATCTACTTTTAACTTTTCGGGATTATTGGTTTCACTTATTTCGACAGCAATATTTCCCAACTTATATGATTCAATAACAGAGCTCATAAAACGATCTTATTTTGTTTACGCAAAGATAATGACTGCAGAGCTCTTTTTGAATTGAAATTCGCAGCTCATAAGAAATTTATATGCTATTAGCGTGGACCGCCACCTCGTTGCCCGCCTCCTCTTTTATTCTCTTGATTCCCAAAGAAATACTGGAAGTTCAAGGAAAATGAACGTGAGGACCAGCTGAATTCCCGATGGGTATAAAAGTCGGTGTTAGGGTTTCCATCAGTAGTGACGGTATTGTTGTACTGTCTGGAGTCAAAGATGTCTCTTATGTTGAGTGAGAGCTTCGCCTTTTCATCCAATAAATCATAAGCAACTCCTGCATCCATCATTGTCATGCCGTCGCTTCGGCCCTGGGCGTTTTCCCGTGGCCCGCGATAACGAAGCGAAGTTTGCAGGTTTAATCCCTCAGTAAGCTTCCATCGTAACCGCGACCGTGCCGAAATGTTTTCAGATTCACTATCAAACACCTGTTCCTGGTAGCTGCCGTCAGATTCTGAGCGGTAGAAATTAGCATTGGCGGTAAGGGTTAAATCATTAAAAAACTCTTGATCAGCAGAAAACTCAACGCCCCACGCTTTTTCTGTTGCAAGGTTAATGGGGCGGGTAATCGTTCCTTCAGCGCCTTGGCTATCTTGTGATTGGGTGATACGCTCAATGACATCAGTTCGGTGACGATAGTAGAAACTAGTTAGCAGTGATCCCGTTTCCCAATAGTGAAGATAACCGGCCTCATAGGAGTTGCTGAATTCGGGTGTTAGATTGGGATTACCAATGCGTTGTGT
>JBEPWP010000201.1:0-4221 GCA_041642355.1 Fodinibius sp.
AATGAAAAAAGTGAAAAGCGTATTGCCGAAAGTGTACGGTTGGCACTTGAGATGGCGGAAGGAAATGTGATTTTAGCTATCCCCAAAGAAGAAGACGGGGAGGTTGAGTTCGAAGATCATCTTTACTCACAAAATCTTTTCGATCCTGAAAGTGGGTTGGCATATGAAGATCCTGCCCCCAATATGTTTTCGTTTAACTCTCCATATGGGGCCTGCCAGCATTGCGATGGTTTGGGCTATACCTATGATGTAAATCGCGATCTGGTTATTCCCAATAAAGAACAGACGATCGAGGAGGGAGCGATTCGTTATTTAGGTGAACCGCGCGACATATTTGCCTTCAAGCAGATAAAAGCAGTGCTCGATTCGGCTGGACTCGATTTTGATACTCCTATCAAAGAGTTTACCGATGAACAGCTGGATCTGCTTTTTGAAGGTGGCGGAGACACGAAGTATGATGTCAGCTATGATTTTCGCGATGACAACGTTACCTATAAACATTCCTTTAAGGGATTACGGAATATGATCCTTGAAAAGTATGAGGAGAGTAATTCCAACAAACAGCGTGACAAGGCCAAAGCATTTATGAGTAAAATTGACTGCCCCGAATGCGGTGGCGGTCGACTCAATAAAGAAGCCCTTTCGTACCGTATTGATGGCTATACGATTGATGAGTTGGTGCAGATGGATATTGATACGCTGCGGAATACGATTAATAACTTGGATCTCACCGAGCGTCAACAAAAAATTGGTAGCCAGGTGCTTAAAGAAGTGCGCGATCGCGTTGATTTCCTGCTTAATGTAGGGCTCAATTACTTAACGCTTGATCGTGAAGCGCA
Source organism: Fodinibius sp. (assembly GCA_041642355.1). Classification (GTDB taxonomy): domain Bacteria; phylum Bacteroidota; class Rhodothermia; order Balneolales; family Balneolaceae; genus Fodinibius. The sequence goes on from JBEPWP010000201.1 coordinate 840, forward strand.
GACACTCAGCGGTGGCGAAGCACAGCGTATCCGGCTAGCCACGCAGATTGGAACACAGCTGGTTGGAGTGCTATATATTTTGGATGAGCCAAGCATTGGTTTGCATCAACGGGATAATATTAAGCTTATTAATTCGCTTGAAACGCTACGCGATCTTGGGAACAGTGTAATTGTAGTAGAACACGATCGTGAAACGATTGAGTCGGCCGATTATGTGATAGATATGGGGCCTGGTGCTGGTGAATATGGTGGAGAAATTGTAACCGAAGGACGGCCTGAAAATCTTGATCCTGATTCGATGACTGCCAAGTTTTTGAAGGATGAAGAAACCGTTCCATATCCTGATGAGCGACGGGAGGGGAATGGTAAATCGATTCAAATAAAAGGAGCTCGTGGACATAATCTAAAAGAACTGGATGTTGATGTTCCACTGGGTAAATTTATTTGCGTGACGGGAGTAAGTGGAAGCGGGAAGAGTTCGTTGATTAATCAGACGTTGGAACCCATCCTTTCAACCGAATTTTATAACTCAAAATCAGTGCCGCTCCCATTTGATGAGGTGCATGGCATCGACAACCTAGATAAAATTATTTCGGTAGATCAGAGTCCAATTGGACGTACCCCGCGATCCAACCCTGGTACATATACCAAGGTATTTGATCATATTCGTAAGCTTTTTGCCGAACTCCCCGAGTCAAAAATCCGAGGCTATGATCAAGGGCGATTTTCTTTTAATGTAAAAGGTGGTCGCTGCGAAGCATGTAATGGCGATGGCGTTCGAAAAATTGAAATGAACTTTTTGCCCGATGTCTACGTGGATTGTGAAACCTGTAACGGTAAGCGCTACAACCGTGAGACACTCGAAATCTATTACAAAGGAAAAAATATATCCGATGTACTAAACATGTCGATCAACGAAGCGCACGAGTTTTTTGATTCCGTGCCAGCGATAAATCGAATTTTAGGTACGCTCGTTGATGTTGGACTTGGGTATCTAAGACTTGGGCAACCAAGCACGACACTCAGTGGCGGTGAAGCGCAGCGTATCAAGCTTGCTCGCGAACTTGCCAAAGTCGGTACGGGCGATACACTCTATATTTTGGATGAGCCTACGACTGGTTTACACTTCCAGGATGTGCGCATGCTAGTAGATGTGGTGCAGCAGCTGGTTGACAAAGGAAATACGGTAATTGTTATTGAGCATAATCTCGATCTTATTAAAGCTGCCGATTGGATTATCGATCTGGGCCCCGAGGGCGGTGTTGCAGGCGGAGAAATCATTGCTGAGGGTACACCCGAAGAAGTGGCTAAGATGCAAGAAAGCTATACTGGGCAATTTTTGAAGGAGGAGTTTGAACGTGAGCAGCAGGGGACTGTTACTGTCTCTTAAAATGATTTCAAGGATGAGAGCCCTGGATTTTTTATCCTAAAAGTTGGCAGCTTTACATAGTTTTGCCAATATTTATCTCGATCAATAAATAAAATCCACTTTTCTATGAGTTTATTTGCCAAATGCTTGACCGTGTTTGTGATTCTGGCCGTAGCAATTACTACTCTGTTTGAGGTCGTACTTTACCCTGATATGCCTTTATCGTCTAATATTTTATTTGGGCCTTTTGCAGCCATTATGTTGACCATATTTTATGGATGGATAGATGAGATGTTTATCTCAAAGCATCAGCCGGGAGTAGAGGAATAGTGTTTGTTAATAGGGATACATTAGACGGGTAGAAAAAGGTTTGTCCCATACTTACATTCTCCCTATTTTCTGCCACTGATGAATCGACTCCGCACACATATTATTCGCATCGTAGTTAGTGCTGTAATTTGTACAGGCTTTGGCTTGTATATGGTACAGCAAGCCCAAGTGAATCGGTCGTCGGATGCTTTTGCAAGTTGGTTGACGACTAAGGTAAAGGGTACTGACAGTGTAACTTTACAAAAGGAGTTAGATGATCTTCGGGACTCAACAACTCAGCTTAATGAGTTTATAAAAGGGGCTTCTCAGATTCTGAAAAGTAACAACGAGACCCTTGATTTTTCATTTGCGGGATCAACAGCTTCCATGCACTTCTATCAGCTGTTGCTAATTGAATGGAGTCAATTCCAAACCGGAAATGCAATGGCTGGTATTCCAATTCCATCAGTCAACAAGGCGTTGAGTTCTGTCATTCTTGATCAAAATGGGGCCATAGGTTTATTTTCCCCAGTTTCACTCCTATCTGAATATGTGTGGAATGTTAAAAGTTTTACGGCTGATTTTGACGAATTTTTGGTTAAGGGAATACAGCCGATGATCGAGGGGATTGCAATAGGAGCACCTTAGTGAATCAGGATCATGTCCTATTCTCTTTATTCCCATCTCGCAGGGACGAGATGTTGTACTGAAAACGAAATTCTATTCTTAACTTTTTAAAATAACTTATTATGAAAGGTAATGGATTTAAAATAGGTTCTATTGTCGCCTTTCTGGCACTTACTATCTATTATTTATGGCCAACAGTGGTCAATACGTTGGAGCAAAATTATATAGAGGATTTACCAGAGGCAGAGCGCGCTGAATATGTCGAGGAAAATACGCAGCGATTGCAAGAGTTGCGTCAAAATTCGCTGTCACTGGGTCTTGATTTACAGGGCGGTATGCACGTAACTCTCGAGGTTGGTACTGCTCAGTTTTTAAAAGAATTGGCCGGTGACAATGCTGATACGACGCTTACCAGTGTAATTGATAATGCTAAACAACGGGCTCTTGAAAATGATACTGATTTTATCAACGAAATGGTTCAATTGTTTGAACAGCGTAATCCCGATGGACGGCTGAGTCGATATTATCGTTCTGATACAGAAAATATCACCCGACGATCAACTAATGAAGAAATTCAAGAATATCTGCAGCAACAGCGAACTTCTGCAGTGGATCGAGCGATGGAAATTATTCGCTCGCGTGTTGACCGCTATGGTGTGACCGAACCCGCTATCTTTAAGCAGGGCAACAACCGGGTGGTGGTTGAGCTCCCGGGGGTATCCAACAAACAACGTATTCGTGATCTGTTAAAAGGTACTGCTCGTCTTGAGTTCCGCCTCGTAGCACAGCCGGATCAAATAAGCAACGCTAAAGATCGTGTAGTTAATTATTACGATCAGGCTTCTTCAGATACTACTGATACCGTTGAGCAGGGAGCGGCACAGAATCCATTGCTTGAAGTGTTAAACCCACGGGGCCAGAACCCTTATACCTTTGGATATACTACCGGTAGAGATACTGCTCGCGTGAATGAATTATTGCAGCGTCCCGAAGTGCAGGAGCTTATGCCTCGGAATGTTGAATTGATGTGGGGGGCTTCTGCTTTTACCGAAACCCAGCAGGGACAAGAGCTGTTTG
>JBEPWP010000202.1:0-4218 GCA_041642355.1 Fodinibius sp.
GGGATGATAACCTATGGAGGTGTATCTGCTTTTGGAAGTAGTGTGGTTTTATTTGGTGCACTCTTTTGTGTTCTTATTTCTCGAGAATATCTTAGCGCTATTGATCATGAATATGGAGAGGTCTATTCTCTTCTTCTCATAGCTACGGCCGGTATGTTGGGTCTTGTCAGTGCCAATAATCTAATTATGATTTTCATCGGTATCGAAACGATGTCGATCTGTTTGTATATACTGGCCGGTATAATAAAAGGAGAAAAAATTGGTGCCGAAGCAGCGCTCAAATACTTCTTGCTTGGTGCTTTTTCAACAGGATTTTTGTTATATGGAATGGCACTGGTCTATGGAGCGACAGGTAGTTTATATCTCACAGAGATTGCGAAAGCTGCCAGCTCAGAACTACTCTTTATAGCAGGGACGGCACTATTATTGATCGGATTTTTCTTTAAGGTTTCAGCAGTTCCATTTCATATGTGGACTCCGGATGTTTATCAGGGAACTCCAACCACCATTACTGCCTATATGGCAACAGCTTCAAAATCAGCTGCTTTTGTTGCTTTATTGGTTGTTCTTTCAAAAATGATTCCTGCTGAAACCGCTGATTGGGCAGGCGTTATTGAAGTTATTGCCATTCTTACTATGATCTTGGGTAATATAGTAGCAATTGTGCAAGATAATATTAAAAGGATGTTGGCTTATTCCAGTATTGCGCATGCTGGGTATGTGTTGGTAGGTTTAGCTTCTGGAACTCCAGAGGGATATAGTGCTGTGCTGTTTTATCTTTTTGCTTACACTATCATGAATGTGGGTGCGTTTGGAGTTGTTGCTTATTACGAACGTCAGCAGGGACTCGATTTTACAGATATCAATAATTATGCAGGGCTGGGTTTTAAAAAACCATTAATGGGAGTATTACTTTCATTCTTCTTGTTCTCGTTAGTTGGTATTCCTCCCTTTGTAGGTTTTGTCGGCAAATATCTAATTTTCGCATCAGCTATTAATGCCGGATATGTAACCTTGGCTGTTATCTTAGCGCTAGCAAGTGCTGCTAGTGTTTATTACTACTTGCGACCAATGGTATATATGTATTTTAAAGATCCACAGAAAGATGTCCCATTGGTTCGGTCAGGAATTGTATTCCGGTCAACATTAGTAGTGCTGGCTATAATGACACTTTACTTTGGAATAGCTTTTGGGGATCTGCATAATTTACTCACCTCATATTATACGAATGACTGGGTTGCTTATTTAATGGGACAGTAAGAGAATTATTTCTCCTTTTTTATTTCTATTCCCATTAATTTCTTTAGGAAGAAATATTATCTGATCCTGGATTGGAATTAAATGTAAAAAAGCCTATTTTTGCGTGCCTGCTGACGAGTGAAAGTCACTACGTCGGCTGTTTCAATTAGGAACACCCAAAGGAAACATATCACATGAGTAGAAATTATTACGAGCTAACTTATATATTAAATCCCGTCTTGGAAGACGATCAATACGAAGAGATCGTCGAGAAATTCACTGAACTTATCAGAGACAACGAAGGTGAAATTGATGAAGTAGATGAATGGGGGATCCGTAAGTTTGAATACGAAATGGATAGTAAATCAAGCGGTTACTACGTAAACGCTTATTTTACTGCCCCCGGAGAATTGATCGAAAAACTGGAACGTGCCCTTCGCATTGAAGATCACGTTATGCGTTATTTGACGCTAAAATATGATGCAAAGATGAAGCGTCACCGAGAATTACAGCGCAAGAATGCCGTTCCCCAGGTCTTTGTCGATGAGGAAGAAGATACAGAAGACGAAGATTAATTCATCTCTTTAAACCAAATTTTTTACGATTATGATTAAGAATCCATCACACCCAAAGAAGGGACATATTAAAACCCGCGAATGCAAATTCACGAAGGCGGGCATCGAATATATTGATTACAAAGATACGGATCTGTTAGAGCGTTTCATGAACGACCAGGGGAAAATTCTTCCTCGTCGTGTAACCGGAACGAGTGCAAAATATCAGCGACAATTATCTCGTGCTATTAAGCGAGCTCGTTTTCTTGGATTACTTCCGTATGTAGCAGATAACCTTCGATAAAAAAGATATTATTCCAATGGCTAATAAGTACATGAAATTAATTTTACGAGAAGATGTCGACAAGCTTGGAGAATCCGGCGACATCGTTGAAGTACGGGCTGGTTACGGCCGAAATTATTTGATCCCCCAAGGTAAGGCCATGATGGCCACTGAAGGGGCACTTAAGCAGGTTGAGCGAATGAAAGAACAGGCAGAGCGCCGTGCTGAATTAACCGTTGAGCGTGCTCAGGATATGGCCGATCGACTCGAAACAACATCAGTTACCATTCCTGTTGAAGTAGGTGAAGATGAACGAATTCATGGTTCAGTTACTACTCAAGATATCGCAGACGCTCTAGCGGAACGCGATATTGATATTGATAAACGTAAGATTACGATAGATCAGGAGATTAAAACCTTAGGTGAATATACAGCAACGATCAGCCTGATCAGTGAAATTAAAGCGCAAATCAAGGTTTGGGTGGTTAAAGAATAAATGCCACATTGGTATTAATATAATTTAGTGGTAATGAAATATTCTTTACCTCTTAAGAAAGTGATGGGGATCATCGTAATGATGTTATCCCCATTTTTTGTACAGGGTCAATTGTTAGACCCCGTTTCATATACTGTAATTGATGCTCCCAAACAGGTAAAAGCAGGAGAAGTTTTTGAAATTACAGTAAAAGCTTCTATTGATGGAAATTGGCATTTGTATTCAATTGTCAATGATCCCGATGCGGGACCATATCCTACCCAATTTTCTTCGGCCTCTTCGAACGTAGCGATTGCAGGAGAAGTGCAAGAAAGTGAGCCTTCCATCGAAATGGATCCCAACTTTAATGCAGAGTTGGGTTGGCATACCAAAGAAGGAATATTTACTATTCCAATAGCTTTTCGAAGCGATGTTTCTGGATCCACAGAAATTGCTTTGGAGGTTTTTTATCAGGTGTGTGATGATAAATCTTGTTTGCCACCAAAAACAAAATCTATTAACCATGCCATATCGGTTGAAGGAGTAGATCAAACCCCGTATAGCAATTTTAATGAGTCGACAGATGGATCCACACAGTCAGAGTCGGAGACTCCCACGAATACCCAAACAAATGCAGATGAAGAAGGGCAGGGGCAAATTAATTCTAGTGGATATAATTCAGGCGGCATCTTTTCCTTTTTGTGGATAGCCCTCGCTGCTGGTTTTGCTGCTTTGTTGACTCCATGCGTTTTTCCGATGATTCCTTTAACGGTTTCATTTTTCTCTAAACAAAAAGAAGGTGAGGGAACGGCAGCAATAGGGCAGGCCTTTGGTTTTGGGTTGGCAATAGTAGTTTCATTTACCATTTTGGGAGCCCTGTTGGCATTATTTATTGGAGCTTCCGGGGCGAATAAATTTGCGGCCAATCCCTGGGTAAATCTTTTTATAGCACTGGTTCTTGTTGTATTTGCCATTAGTTTACTAGGTGCTTTTGAATTGAGACTGCCTCATCAACTTACAAACTGGCTCAATCAAAAAAGCAATGAAAGCTCGGGGCTAATAGGAATATTATTTATGGCATTGACGATAAGTGCAGTGTCATTTTCTTGTACCGCTCCCTTTGTAGGAGGAGTACTGGCAGCAACGGCTGGAGGGGAGTGGTTTTATCCAATAATAGGAATGGCTGGTTTCTCAACAGCATTTGCTAGTCCCTTTGTGTTATTCGCGCTATTTCCACGTTGGCTTGAAAGTTTGCCCCAAAGTGGATCATGGATGAATATTGTAAAAGTTTTATTAGGCTTTATTGAATTAGCAGCAGCTATTAAGTTTTTATCAAACGCCGATCTAGTTTGGGGATGGGGAATTATATCACGTCCATTTGCAATAGCTACATGGATTGCCATCTTTTTAATGGCTGGTTTATATCTTTTAGGAGTATATGCAATAAAGAATGATACAAAGCCCACCCAAATTGGCACTGGCCGTTTAATGCTGGCAATGCCTTTTATCTTATTTAGTTTTTATTTGATTCCTGGATTAATGGGAGCCTCACTGGGTATTTGGGATTCTTGGCTTCCACCCAAACAAGCTACGGATGTAAGTGTTGTTCGATCGCTCGCACAGCAGGGAGGTGGCACAGCCAATACTGGAGAAGAAAAAAATTGGAC
>JBEPWP010000203.1:0-4198 GCA_041642355.1 Fodinibius sp.
GCCGGATCATCGATATCACCGGTGGCGCGAAGGGTTATAGTACTGCTTGATGAACCATTACCCACAATGTTGAGATTGCCAAATCCAACACTGAAATCGAGGGATTCTAAATCACTGGCAGAAAATGAGTCTTGATAGACAAATACTCCCGAGCTAACTTCTGTCCATTGTGCTTGTTCTATATCATACTTTCTATTGATGTACAGTTTTTGATCCTGAATATTTACGTTAAAATCGCTTTTGTTAATTTTTTGAAGTTCCTGCTCAAGTTGTTGAAGCCCGACGTTTAAACTTTCTTTATTGATATCGTTTTGTGCATGTTGCTGAATTAATTTATCCAGATTCTTGATTTCAAACTCAAGATCCTTGAGGTTTTCTAGGTTATCAATATCGCGGAGTTGTTCCAGGTTTTTAAGTGATTCAAGATCTTGGAGATCAATCACAATAGAGCTCGGTGTTGTAGGTGCTGTAGCTGTTGATGGGGCTTCTTTTTCTGTAAGTGACACCGAATTTCGGGTAGTGTCAGAAGGCGATACATTGGAAAGTAGATAAATAGCAATGCCGATAAATGTGATGCCGGCTAATACAATTTCCCAAGAAATATTGCGCTTAATCATGGTTTTCTAGATCTGTCATTGGATAGTGCCTTATTTAACTTAAATGCTTTACGCATACTTCCATATTAATGTTGCAGAATTATCTACATAGTCATCCAATAAAATTCCTATTTTCTAAAATAATTGATCCTAATATAAATCAGGACGCATGGAAATAACTAAATTTAAAGAGAAGGCAAAAGCATATCATGATCAAATGGTGGATGTTCGTCGGCATTTACATCGCCACCCAGAGCTGAGCTATCAAGAGCATGCAACGACTGATTTTATTGTTGATCAGCTTTCGAAGCTTGATATTCCTGTAGATCGTCCGCTTGAAACGGGATGTGTGGGGATTATCGAAGGAGGGAAACCATCCCCAAAAGTGGTTGCTTTGCGTGCTGATATTGATGCTTTGCCCATTACCGAAGAGGGGGCCCACAAGGAGGGGTTTTTGTCAGAGAATGAGGGGATTGCTCATTGTTGTGGACATGATGCACATACAGCAAATTTATTAGGGGCTGCTCATATTTTAGCTGATTTAAGGGAGGAAATTGAAGGAACGGTTTTGCTGGTTTTTCAGCCAGCGGAAGAGAAATTACCTGGGGGCGGACGCCTGTTTTGTGAAACGGGATATCTGCAAGACAAAGGTGTAGATGTGATTTACGGCTTGCATTCTTTTCCCGGACTGAAACCCGGTCAAATAGGAGTGAAAGAGGGCCCGTTGATGGCACGGCCTGATGAGTTTAAAATTGAAGTAATTGGTAAGGGAGGGCATGCGGCTTCGCCACACCAGGCAGTGGATCCCATAGTGATGGCATCACAGGTTGTAACTCAGTTGCAAACGATTGTGAGTCGGAGCGTAAATCCCACTGATCCAGCTGTTGTAACGGTAGGAAAAATTAGTGGCGGATCGGCCCATAATATTATTCCAGAAAAGGTTGAGCTATTAGGTACTGTGCGCACGTTTGGACAAGAAGCAGCTGATATGATCAAGAATAAAATAGAGGCCATTGTTGGCGGGGTAACTGAGGCAGCTGGTGGAAGCTACACATACGATTTTGATTACGGATATCCAGCTGTGATTAATACCGATTGGTCGACCCAAAATTTAGTTAATGTAGCTGAAAAGATAATTGGAGAAGAAAATATTTCCATGTTGGATAATCCCATTATGGCGGGAGAAGATTTTGCATTTTATCAGCAGGAATTTCCAGGGACGTTTTTCTTTTTAGGAAGTGGAAATGAAAAGACAGACTCAACATATAGCTGGCACCATCCCAGGTATAATATTGATGAAGACTGCTTTTTGACGGGAGCAGCGTTGATGGCATCAGTTGTATTTGAGCCGATTCCAAAAAGCGAGTAAGTTTTTAATGATAAGACAATAGTAATATCCATGAGTTATTCATCATCGTTTTGGGAAAAAGATTCATTCTTGAAACCCTATGATCTTCTCATCATTGGTGCCGGGATTGTAGGGTTATCTTCGGCACTATTTTACAAGAAGAAAAAACCATCAGCGCGTGTAGCAGTATTAGAGCGCGGATTTATTCCCAAAGGAGCCAGTACGCGAAATGCTGGTTTTGCTTGTGTAGGATCGATCGGGGAACATCTTGCGGATATGAAGAAAGAGTCTGAAAAGAATATTAAAATGCGAATTAAACGCCGCTACGAAGGGCTTCAGCTATTGAAAGGAACGCTGGGTAAGGATGCTATCGGTTACCATGATTGTGAGGGATTTGAGTTTTTTAAATCCCAAGAATCCTTTGCAAAAGTTTCGGACGAAATTGATCGTTTTAATGGATGGATGCAAGAGCTGGTAAATGAAACCCAGGTATATTCAGCAGATAGATTACAAGGTTATCCGGTAATCCGAAATAGATTGGAGGGGGCTTTGCATCCTGGTATGATGATGGAGGCTTTGGTTCAAAAAGTAAGCCGGGTGGGTGTTGATATTAAATGGAATAGTCCCGTAAAAAGCGTAGCCGAAGACGGGCGGGTGGAAATTGAAAATGGATTACCTCTGAGAGGAGAAAAGGTATTATTTGCTGCAAATGGCTTTGTTCGAAAGCTGCTTCCTGATGTTGAGGTAGATCCGGCGCGTGGCTTTGTATTGGTGACAAATGAGCAAAAAAGCTTGCCCTGGAAAGGAATATTCCATCACGATCGGGGTTATATTTATTTTAGAAATATTGGTGATCGTCTTTTAATTGGTGGTGCGCGCAACTTGGATAAAAGTGAAGAGCAAACCGATCAGCTTGGAGCGAATAAAACAATTAAATCACATCTTCAAGGGTTTGTTTCTGATATTTTGGGATTTGGCAATCATTGGAATATTGATCACCAGTGGTCTGGAATTATGGGGTTTTCATCCACAAAAACACCCATTGTAAAACAGCTGGATCAAAAACGGTTTATTGCTGCGGGGCTCAGTGGAATGGGGATTGCTATTGGAATGGAAGTCGGACGCAAGGCATCAAAGCTGATGGCCTAGGTATTGAAATCAATCTAAATAATAAAAGAGGTTGATCTTATGGGAATTTAATACTTAATTGATCTCATTAATAGTTTGGCATGTTAAATCATTAATCAATTCTTTAGTTATGCCCGAAGAGTCAAATCAATCAATCGAGAATAACAAATCTGGGAAAAGTTGGGAGGAGCGAAATCCTGAAATAGAAAGGGAAATAACGATTGATGAATACAAGCCTTACGGTACGTTAACGCTTACTTTACTGTATTTTGCTATTGTAGCGTTGATGTGGATTTTTATGTATTTCATCGAGTTCGGCGGAAATGCACCTTCCATTATAGATTAGTTAACAAAACATAGATATGCATATACATAAGTTTGAACAGTTCTGGATAAAGTTATCCTTTGTACTGATAGCCTTTTTCATTGTGACCGTGGTCTACGGTTTTGTTTCAATGGATTTAAAGGTTATAGGAGATCATGCTACTATCGATCCGCAAAATCTGGGTGAAACGCAGTTCGGGAATCCAGGGGTATATGAAGTAACCAAAAATGGAGAAACTGAATATGAAGTGTATGTACAGACTATTCAGTTTGCATACAATCCTGGAACGGCACAGCCTATTGTGGTGCCGGCTAATACACGGGTAACCTTTTATATAACAAGCCCCGATGTGTTGCACGGCTTTGATGTTGCGGGAACCAACTTAAATACCATGTCGATTCCCGGTCAAGTAGCAAAAATGACTACTATCTTTCCGGAGGCACGGGAATATGGCATTGTATGTAATGAGTATTGCGGACCGGCCCACCATATTATGGAGGGGAAAATAAAAGTAGTACCTAAATCTGAGTTTGATAAAAGTAATCTGGTAGAATGACATTTATACACAAATATCCTAAAGCTGCTAAAGTTGCCAAGGCTAATTTCATTGTTGCTTTTATAGCACTTGCTATCGGGGGTTTCTTTGGATTTGTGCAAGCCCTCCACCGGACCGATGTATTTCGGGGCTTTTTTAACTCCGGTGAATACTATAGTATACTCACAGGGCACGGTGTGCTACTGGCTCTTATTTTCACAACTTTTTTTATTGCAGGTCTTTTCGTTTGGGGGGTAACACGAAGC
>JBEPWP010000204.1:0-4176 GCA_041642355.1 Fodinibius sp.
ATAAAATAAACACCGCTGCTTAATTGACGGGCATCAAAGGTTAGGAAATGGCCTCCGGCATCCAAGTTAGTGTCTATTAACTGGCGAACTTTTCTTCCCAATACATCAAAAACGGTTAGTGTTACAGGAGAACGTTGATTAAGGTCAAACCGGATTTCAGTTTCTTTACTAAAGGGGTTGGGATAATTTTGGAAAAGCTTGGTCTGTTGAGGAGTTTCATCGGCTGTGGCCCGCCCAGTAGGTGAAACTTCAAAAAGATTCCGTGTCCGGGCTTCGGCAATTTGGTTACGAAGTTCATCCAAATCATCCCCAAAAGCATAAATAAAGCCTACTGTAATATCAGCACCCGGATTTAATGTATAAGGTCCAGAGCTGGTGACTGCTGATACATCGGTATTTTGCACATTGGTACGAACGGTTTCAGCCGTAAGGGATGATTCTTTTTCTGCATCAGAAAAACCATCATAGATGCCAAAAGTAAGGGAGTCCTGATTGCCCTCTATCGTATTATCAATAGCCAAAGCTCCTGAAAGCGCCCCCAGGTGTGCAACGGCAACGAGGGGTTGGGTACTTGATGAAGAGGCATCAGAAATATAGAGCAGGCTGTCGCTTTCACTATATGAGATGTTGTTATTGCTAGGATCACTGCCAATATCCCAGTCGTTAAATAACCCAACATACATGTTTTTCATAGTTAAAAATTCTGATGGGTTACTGATAGTATATTTAACAAAAACCGCATTACTAATAGCCGGATCATCATAAGCAAATGTTTCCAGTTTAATATTCACACGTCTTGTACTGTCGTTAGAGGTAGTAAAATGGGTAGAGCCCCGAACCCCATTTCCGCTGTCAGTTGGTTCAATAGCAACCGCGTCTTGAGGTAGAAAGTCCCGAGAGACGTCCCCATTTGATGTACGAACAGCATCATAAAGTTCCTCATTAAAATTCATGATGAGTCCTCCCTCAAATAGTAGGTTTTTTCCTTCTTGATAACCACCGCTCCCATCAGGATAACGGGGAATAAAACCAATACCTCCACGGGCAGACATTGGATCAGAAAAACCAAACGTGCCCTCAGCGCCGAAGGAAGTCTTTACATTATTAGCAGCAATAATATCAAAAAGCATATTATCATAGCGGAGGACATTAAAATCATCATAATTCTGATTGTTGTCTCGAAAATCTAACCGAAAGGTTGGGATTTCCGTGAGATTAAAATCAGTGGGTATGGTAATGGGAAAACTTAAATCAACGGTGTCTCCCGTGGCTAATGTTCCCAACTGCTGCATCGGATTTTCCAGTTCTATCTTGCTTTCATTTAATGATAAAAGTTCTAATTCGAGGTTAGATGTTGAGTTTCCCACATTGGTGACTGTTAGTTCGATAGTTCCTTCTTTGCCCAGAGAAAGTTTGTTTCCTTCGCTGTTAATAAATGCTTGAGATACCACTTTTAAGCCCGGCAGGTTGGTATTCAGTGCCTTGTAGGCATGAATAGAACCATGGCCAAGCTTATTTTCAAGATCGCTATTTGAGGCATCAATATAACTAGCTGATCCCCGGATTTGTTTGCCAATGCGTTCAGGATCCCACCCTGAGTGCACATCTTTAACAAGAGCTGCAAGTCCGCTTACAATAGGTGTAGACATAGAGGTGCCGGATTTGGATTCATACCCATGGTCACCATTCTCATCAGTAATTGTACTTGTGATATTGCTGCCTGTGGCTAATACATCTAAATTGTAGCCAAAATTTGAATATGATGCTTTGCGATCGTCCGTTTCTACAGAACCTACAGCTAAAACTTTGTCGTAACTTGCTGGATATCCCACCCTGGTAGATTCATTTCCTGATGCAGCTATGACTATGGCGCCCATATTTGTTGCTTCTTCAATTACATCTTCTTCTGCTTGTGAGGCTGATCCGCCACTCCAACTACAATTGATAATATCAGCACCTTTTGCAGCTGCATAGAGGATGCCATCATATCCAAAACCGATCGCATCGGGAGAGCTGGTGACCCCACCAGCTTTAACGGGCATATAGGTGGCTTGGTAGGCGGCTCCTGCAATACCTTCTTCGTTATTGGTTTTGGCGGCAGCAATACCCGCTACGTGTGTTCCATGATCTGTTATATCAGCAATTGGGTTATTGTCTTGGTTAATATCTTGGAAATCTTCACCCGATTCCCAAAAATCCCATCCAAAGAGATCATCAGGATAGGTGCCGCCATCTACATATTGATCATTGTCTTGATCGTTATTGTCAGTAAAGTCGGAGTCTTTATGGAGTGCGTCTTCAAGAGTGATATTCCCGTCACCATTGTGATCCGAATTATTGTTTTGGAGATAAATAAGAATCTCAGGAGCTGTTATTTCTCCATCTCCATTCTCATCAACTTGGGGATAAATATCCTGCGGTATTTCTTCTTGATTAACCCACAGGTTTTGATCGAGTTCTGGATGGGTATAATCAACACCACCATCAATGATGGCAATAATGATATCGGATGAGCCGGTGCTAAATGTTTCCCATGTTTCTGGAAAATTATGATAGTTGTAAATATCTGCCTGATATCTTTCGTCATTGGGTTCGGTACTCATGTATCGAATATATTTTGGTTCGGCATATTCTACGCCGGCCATTCGATTGAGTTTAAAGGCAAGTTGCCCGGGATCAATATCACTATGAAAGATAACCTCCTGAATGCGCGACAATTCATTACCGCTGGCTGGACGTTGTTTTTGCACCATTTGTAAGGTTCGTGCTGAAACAAGGGGACGGTTTTGTTGAACTCCGTATTTATTCAGGAACTCTTGAATAACTGATCTGGGGTCTCGACCATTTTTACTTCGTATTTGCTGTAGCTTTTGGTCCGATTCATATTTGATAACAATGCGATCTTGAAAATATTCACGCTGCTGTGATTGTCCCCAAGTAGCATTATATTGACTCAAGATTGTTATGAAAAGGAGTAGGAGAAATCGTTTAATCATATTCAGAAAAAAATAGAGACGTTTTTTGTATTCTGCAGTAGTATATTAGTTTGCCATTGTATTACCAATTTTGGCATTCATAACTCTTCTAGATAAAATTCATTGAGGGATATACACGCAACAATAAAGATTTAATTCAGTTATTGTAACTGTACAATTAATTGGGCAATTTTAGACGCCACTGAATGTCCGTTTTAATCGTATATCGTAATAAATTAACGCACAATGAAAAAGAAGGTATTTGTAAGATCGTGCAAGATTTTAACATCTGCATTGTTACTTGTTTTGTCGGTAAGTGTTATTTCTAATATTGTAAATGCCCAGACGCAAAATGCGGCAGATAATAACGGGATTCGTCCATTAAATTATGACGTTGGAATCCACGGATTGACCGCAAATACGCACTGGCTCAGCGATCTGCACTACAAAGGTAATAACGATTCGTTAAGTTACGACGGTAGTTCTGAGCTCGAATTTGTTTACCGAAATGTGCGTACCATGTTTCCACGTCTTGGGGTAGGTTATCAAGTGGTAACCAGCTTTTTTACTAATAGTGAGGATGCTGATTTTGGGATAGGTAGTTGGGGGGTTGGGCCGATTGTCCGCGGCTATCCTTTTAGAACAGAGCGCCTGCAGCCATATGTACAGTTGAATACCTTGTTCGGAAACAACCTGGCAATGGGCACTTTATCCAATACAACTAATGATTACGGATTCCGTGTCCGATTTGGACTGCGTGCTGGTATGGCTATTCGACTCACTAACACATTGGGGATTTTTACTGAGGTAGGCTATGACTGGGAGAGTAATCGAATATTCCGATCAGACAGTCGAAACCTTCAAGCCAATATTGGGATTGATTATTACCTGTTTAACTAAGTAGGGTTGTACTAATTTTTGTTGAGATCGTCATGGGGACGTTTCAGCGAATCCGGGATATCTTGTTTTTCTTCCTGAAGACGTTGAATATATCGCTTACGCTTGATAGCTCCTCGGCGTAATCCATAGTAAGTCCCCAAAAAGGCAGAGAAAATAACCGTCATTACAAAGACCAAGTGTAGTTCTCCTAATCCCACGTTTTTGGTATACACCCAGAAAATAGTTGGCAGTATGGTAAGAAAAGTCATGAGATAGGCTATTCCACTCGGCTTCATTGTTTTAATAGCGAATCGCCGACTGA
>JBEPWP010000205.1:0-4175 GCA_041642355.1 Fodinibius sp.
TTTTGGTTCCACCAGTGCTGTGGAAGAAGGTGATACTGTTAAACGTACCAAAGATATTGCCTCTATTAATGTGGGAGATGGTTTGTTGGGACGAGTCATTGATCCACTGGGTCGTCCGCTGGACGGAAAAGGACCTATTTCAGGCGAAACAATACGTATTCCGCTGGAGCGAAAAGCTCCCGGCGTGATCTATCGAGAGCCTGTAAAAGAGCCTCTTCAAACAGGTATTAAGGCAATTGATTCACTTATCCCTGTTGGACGCGGTCAGCGAGAGTTAATTATTGGTGATCGTCAAACGGGTAAAACATCTGTGGCAATTGATACCATAATTAACCAAAAAGAAACTCAGGACACCGATAAACCAGTCCACTGTATTTATGTAGCAGTTGGTCAAAAAGGTTCAACTGTGGCCGGGATAGCTAAAGCGTTAGAAGATAACGACGCAATAGATTATTCAACTATTGTTTCGGCACCAGCTAGTGCAACAGCACCGATGCGTTTTATTGCCCCTTTTGCGGGAGCCGCAATTGGTGAATATTTCCGTGATACAGGTCGACATGCTTTGGTAATTTATGATGATCTTTCAAAGCAGGCTGTAGCTTATCGAGAGCTTTCTTTGCTGCTTAAACGTCCTCCCGGACGTGAAGCATATCCTGGGGATGTTTTCTATCTGCATAGCCGTTTGCTTGAACGTGCTGCTAAAATTATTGATGATGATGAAATTGCAAAGCAGATGAATAATGTGCCGGAACAGTTGAAACCCTTGATGAAAGGTGGTGGATCACTAACTGCTTTGCCAATTATTGAAACACAAGCCGGTGATGTTTCTGCTTATATACCTACTAACGTAATTTCAATTACTGACGGACAGATATTCCTTGATACTGACTTGTTTAATTCGGGAGTACGTCCTGCTATTGACGTTGGTACATCGGTATCTCGTGTAGGTGGTTCTGCTCAGGTTAAGGCCATGAAAAAGTTATCTGGAACCATGAAACTTGACTTGGCACAATATCGTGAACTTGAAGCATTTGCCAAGTTTGGTTCTGACCTTGATCCAGCTACACAACGACAGCTTAAGCGAGGTGAACGTACTGTAGAACTCTTGAAGCAGGATATTTATCAACCACGTCCTGTACAAGATCAGATTGCTTTGCTTAAAGTTAACGACGAAGGGTTACTTGAAGAGTTGAAAGTTGATCAAATTTCAGAATTCGAGGATAATTACCTTGAAACTATAAACGTCAAGTTCAGTAAGGAAATGCAGGAAGTTGGCGAAAAAGGTGTTCTCAGTAATGAATTTGGTGAAAAGCTCTTGAATACAGCTAAAACAATTATAGATCAAATTGCAGTCACAGAAGAAGAGGAAGCATAGTTTATGGCTAATCTTCGGGATATAAGGAATAGGATAGAATCCATAAAAAATACGCAGCAGATTACTCGGGCCATGAAAATGGTTGCTGCTGCAAAGTTGCGCAAGGCACAAGATCGTATTATTGAGACTCGTCCCTATGCCTCTAAAATGAAAGAGGTTGTGGGACGCCTGGTAAATAATGCCAGTGGTGATAATAGCCTTCTTGAAAAACCAGAGTCAGTTGATAACGTATTGTTTATTATCATAAGTTCTGACCGAGGTTTATGCGGTGCTTTTAATAACAATTTGTTTAAAGTTGCCGAAAATACAATCAAAAAAGATTATAGTGAATATCTAAAAAATGATAATCTTTCATTGATTTGTATAGGTAGACAGGCAACTAAACATTTTGGAAAGCGTGACTACAAAATTAAGGCTGAATATCCAGAATTCTGGGACAGTATAGAGTTCCACAAAGCTACTGAGATAATGAAATCAGTGATAGCTGATTTCAAATCCGGTACTTTTGATGAGGTTAAATTGGTTTATAATGAGTTTAAGTCTGTTATAGCACAAAACCGTCTTGTTGAGTCAGTTTTACCAATTGAACCAAACAGCCTGTTAGCTGAGGATGAAGAGATATCACAAACGGAATATCTTTATGAACCGGATGTAGATAAAATTCTCAAAAAACTTTTACCTTTACACTTGAATTTGCAGTTATGGAAGGCTATCCTTGAGTCGAATGCTGCAGAGCAGGGGGCGCGTATGACAGCTATGGATAATGCCACTGAAAACGCGCAGGAGATGAGAGAAGATCTTCAGCTTGAATATAACCGTGCTCGACAAAGTGCTATTACTACCGAAATTTCAGAAATTATTTCGGGAGCACAGGCACTAGAAGAAGCATAAATTCATTTATTTACTGATTGGAGAGGTGGCAGAGTGGTTGAATGCACCGGTCTTGAAAACCGGCAGGCCCTCACGGGTCTCGGGGGTTCGAATCCCTCCCTCTCCGCATATTTACTGCCAAAACATAAATAATTTTGGTTGATAATTATTTACAATAGCCCCTTCCTTTTGGGAGGGGCTATTTCTTTAAATAATTCTCCAAGTTATACGTTGACAGGCAAAGCTATTGCACGAAAGAAAGTAGTATGAAAAAAATTAGTTACGCATTATCTGTTTTTTTGTTCGTCCTTTCCTTAACTGTTAATGGCCAGGACACAGTACGAGTCTCGCTTAAAACTTTTATAGAACGGGGCTTAGAAAATTCGGGCCAAATTTCATATGAAAAAGAGAAAGTTAAATTAGCTGAAAATAAAGTTGATCAAGCCCGCTCTGAACGCTATTTGCCCAAATTTGAGCTTAGCACACAACATGGGGTGGTACCTGGAGTTAAAAGTAATACAAATCTACCCGAAAGTTCTTACTATTTGGATCCTAACCTGGAAAATGACTGGGAGGATTGGGCCGTTTTCACGAGGGCAGAGGTATCAGCAGTACAACCATTATTTTCTTGGGGGGCATTAAAAAATGCTGTTAAAGCTGCTGAATCAGCTGCTGTGGCTGCTAAAGAACAATTTCATAAGCAGCAGGCGGATTTAAAAATACGCTTATTTGAATTGTATCAGAGTTACCTGTTAACTGATGAGCTTTTAACCCTGCTTGATGAAGGTCAGGACAAAATTGATGATATCCAGAATAAAATAAACGAACAGAAGGAAGAAGGTGAATCTGATATTGACGATTCTGATCTTTTTAAGTTTAAGATTTTCAAGTCAGAATTTGCAATTCGCGCAGCTGAAGTTCGTAAAGAAGCTGAAATGATTCAACGAATATGGAACTATGTTTTGCAGGCGGATGAAAATACGGTTTATATTCCCGAAACTAACTTTTTAGATCCACTTTCACAGAGGCTCAATGAACTAACCTTTTATCGCACTAATGCCATTTCTAACCGTGCAGAAATTGCAGCAATAGAAGCAGGCATTAACGCTGCTAAATATGGGATGAAAGCACAAAAACAAAAAAACTATCCCACTTTGTTTTTAGGTCTTAATGGTAGTTATGCAAATACACCGAATCGCCCCCGACAGAGTAATCCCTTTATTATTAATAACTCTAACTACGCCTCTGGATCCTTTGGACTTGGAATTCGGCAAAATTTAGATTTTTTAAGTATCAAAGCAGACCTGAACAAAGGAAAAATACAGTACAAGCAAGCAAAATTTTTGAAGGAAGCAGCCGTTGAAGGTATCATCCTCGAAGTAAATCAGGCATATAAAAAAGCTTCACTTTCAAATGTTAAAGTGGATAAAACAGATGAGGCTTTGGTTACTAGTAAGAAATGGTTACGGCAAGAACAACTTGATTATGACTTTGGAATGGGAGATACAAAAGATTTGATTGATGCAATGCAAAAAGAATTAGAATTACGTGTGCAACTTAAAAGAGAGGTATTTGAATTCAATAAGAATATGGCTGAATTGTATCGCACATCAGGACTGTCTGTAATGGAATTTATTAATAACAAGTAATGATATGAAGGATTTTAAAAAGCTCTATTTTGTATTCTTAATTTTTTTATTTGCAGGATTTTCTTTTCGGCCTGCGGTAAGTTTTGCTCAGGCTGATAGTTCTTCAATAAGAGAACTGCTCGAGGAACGTGATAAAGAGCTTAAAGAGCTCGTGGGTCCCAAGGGTACGGAGTATACTCAAAAGCAACGTGATAAATTAAAAGATATCATCAATGGTATTATCGATTATAAAGCTATGGCTCAACATGCTCTGCAGGATACATATGATACGCTGAGTACTG
>JBEPWP010000206.1:0-4071 GCA_041642355.1 Fodinibius sp.
GCAACGGTTTTTCTGATTGGGCACTAGCTATCCTTTGGATTATCGCAGCTTTTATCCTTTTTCAGGTTACGGCCTCGGTTGTAGCCATAGGACTTGTAATAATGCAAGGGGATTTAAGTGCCGATACTAGCGAGATGATGGCCCAGTTTACTGAAAATCTGGATCTGCTTTTTATTGGTAATTCGGCAGGACAAATATTATTTCTAGGATTAGCAACATGGTTTTTTACGCGATTACATACCTCAAAAGGGGGACGAAGCTCATTTCTCAGGTTTAATATTCATTCTGATACCTTTCTGAAATCAGTTATAACAATTGTTCTTATTGTTGCCATACAGCCAACAATTTGGTTTTTATCATGGCTTAACGCCCTTATTCCTGTGCCTGAAATGTTTAGCAATATGCAAAACACGCAGATGCAGATGATTGAGAACTATTTGCGGGGTGACCACATGTTAATACTGACGTTATTTCATGTGGCACTGGTGCCGGCAATTTGTGAAGAAACCCTTTATCGCGGATACGTTATGAGAGCGTTTCAAAAAAGTTGGGGCATTTGGCCTGCTATCATTGTATCCGGCTTACTTTTTGGACTATATCATCTACAACTTAGCAACTTGATTCCCTTAGCTACGTTGGGGATAATTTTTGCTTATGTGACATGGATTACTGAGAGTATTATCCCTGCAATAGTTGCTCATTTGGTAAATAATGGAGGTAGCGTACTGATTGGTACGTATTATCCAGAATCTGCATTTGCAGAAATTACCCCAGAGTCGATGCCCCCGTTGTGGGCGGTAATAATTAGTCTGTTAATTACTGCTTATATTGTATATTGGATGTACGGTCAAAATAAGAATTCAATAGCCTAAGGAGGTTTATTATGTTAGAAGGTTCTGAACCAAACGATATTGAAAACTGGGCTTGTGTTATGGAGGGAGGTACGGAATACGAAGTTGAAAGTGCTAAAAATTACCTTGCCAGCCTCGATATCCCCTCTAACATCTTGTCCAAACGAGATTCTTCATTTAGTGTAAATTATGGCGAAATGGGAATGGTTTACTTGTATGTGCCAGACGAATATGAGGATGAAGCACGCCAAGCCCTTGCAGAGTTTGAGCTACCTGAAAAAGGAACTAACGAGGAAGAATAACTAGATCATAGTGACCGAGCTTACTAAACGAATTCTGTTTGCTGTCCCTGCCGCGGCTTTCTTTATATTGATCACATGGCTTGGTGGCTTTTATTTTCTAGGATTGATTATACTTGTGGTCCTGTTTATTCAACGAGAGCTTGCTATGTTAGCTGCAGGAGCTGGTTTTAAGCCGGATAATTACTTTCCGTATACCATTGGCTTGTGGATTTTATTGAGTCCATATCTACCCCATGCTCTTGCTATTGGAATGGCTATATTTCTTCTATTCATAGCTATACAGATTTTTAAATCTGGTGATCAGGCATTGAACGAGGTCATAGGGACCTTCTTTTGTGGCATTTATGCCCCGCTAGGATTATTGGCTATTGTTTTGATAAGAAATATTGGCTCTTCTTCTACTGGATTTGCATTGACTATTATATTGTTACTAATGGTTTGGGGGAATGATGTATTTGCTTATTTCGGCGGCAAATACCTAGGAAAGAACAAAATGGCTCCTACCATCAGCCCCAACAAAACGTGGGAAGGATTTATCTTTGGTACTCTTGGGGCTTTTTCCGGATTAACAATAGCTTATTACGTAGTACCGTTTGATTTATCATTTTCATTGCTAGTTTTAAGTCCAGCAGTTTTATTGATCAGCATATTTGGACCTATTGGAGATTTGACAGCTAGTAGAATAAAGCGGGCAGCTAATGCTAAAGATGCCTCTGATATTTTACCCGGACACGGTGGTTTTTTTGACCGTTTTGATGCTCTTATTCTAGCAAGTCCTGTATTTTATATTTATTTATATACACTCAAAATTTTAGACTATGCCTCGTTTTAAGCTCGAATACGAAAAACTCGAACTTGTCCCTTCTCATCCATTTACCATAGCACGCGGGACCAAAGAAACGGTTCCCAATGTGCTCCTAAAACTTACAGCAGATGGCATTACAGGGTTGGGAGAAGCCGGACCCAATAGCAGATACAATGAAGACGCGGATAGTGTCATTACCTTTCTAAAACGACTTCCCGTCTCATTTTTTGATGAAATTAATTCTGCTGAGAAACTTAGAAAAAAGCTTCAACAAATAGATCATCCTGTACAGTCGGCAAAAACAGCTGTAGAAATGGCGTGGCTGGATTGGTGGGGTAAAAGTCAGGGACAACCGCTGTGGAAATTATGGGATGCTCCATCTCAAAAAACGCCACCTACTTCTTTTACTATTGGCCTGGATGAAATTGATGTCATGCAACAAAAAGTGAAAGGAGCGAAAGATTATCCAATATTAAAAGTAAAGCTTGGAACCAATCGGGATGAAGAAATTATTAACGGTATCCGTGAAGTATCAGATCAAATTATACGGGTAGATGCCAATGAAGGATGGGAGGATTTAGATATGGCCAAACAGCAAATTCGCTTTTTAGCTGATCAGAATGTTGAGTTTATTGAGCAGCCGATGCTTGCTTCGTGCAAAGAGGAATTGGTCAAGTTAAAAAAGTGGTCGCCGCTCCCCATTGTTGCCGATGAAAGTTTTGTAGGCAGAGAGTATATGGATGAAA
Organism: Fodinibius sp.; assembly: GCA_041642355.1. Lineage (GTDB taxonomy): Bacteria > Bacteroidota > Rhodothermia > Balneolales > Balneolaceae > Fodinibius. The sequence goes on from JBEPWP010000206.1 coordinate 2,705, forward strand.
TAGCTGAGCAGTTTGACGGGATCAATATTAAGCTTCAGAAAGTCGGTAGTTTGGTAGAAGCTCTTGAGCTGATTAAAAAAGCCCGAGAGCGTGATCTTGAAGTAATGATTGGATGTATGATTGAAAGTTCTCTAGGGATATCTGCAGGAGCATTATTGGGAACATGGGCAGATTATGTGGATCTCGATGGCCATTTATTGATTAGCAATGATCCCTTCTCGGGTTTGATACTTACTGATGAAAAGGAAATAGTTCTTCCAGATTCTTCGGGATTAGGAGTATCCCGGAACTAGAATGTATGCTCATTAGTTTGTAAAGGTTTCATTTTTATAGCCAGTACAAAGGCGATGGTCGTTAACAGAATAAGTATACTGTTTCGGATTAGCGTAAATTCTATTCCGGAAGCAAAACCAAAGGCACCAAAGCATCCACAATTTTCGACAGACATACCTTGTAAATAAAAATATAGAAGTACCGAGGAAAAACCGCTTAACATGGCAAATGTTCCCACAAGAGCCCATTTTAATAACTTATTCCAGATAAGTAATATGGCAAGAATCAATTCAATTATAGATGTCATAATTACAATAAAATGGGCATATTCAATAAGCCAATAGAATTCAGTAGCCAACAATTCAACAAGGTAACGTGCTTCTGAACCACTGATAAGTTTCCCAACTCCTGAAATCAAAAATAAAATACCCAGGATCAATCGAATGACTGTTAAGGTTTTGGCCAGATACGATTGTTTCATAATAGAACTAATTTGCCATGTAATGCTGTTAGAATTATAAATGTAATAGCTTCATATAAATAAAAAAGAAAAAATATTTATGAAGATTTTAATAACAGGTGGTACTGGTTTCATAGGATCCTATCTGCGTACGATGTTGCTACAGGATGGGCACTTTTTAACTATTGTGAGTAGATCTCCAGGTGATTATGAGGCCGAAACAGCTAAAAATCAGCAATTTGTATCCTGGGATGACAATCTTGTGCCTGAAATGGAGAAGGTCGATGCGGTTATAAATTTAGCGGGATCATCAATTTTTGGGACGCGTTGGACCGATGAAGTTAAAGATAAAATTTACTCAAGCAGGATACAGAGTACTGAACAACTTGTTGAAGCTATTAAAGATGCAGAAAATCCACCTACGGTCATGGTATCGGCATCGGGGGCTGATTATTATGAACCTGCTGGCGATATGGTATTAGATGAGTCGGCTCCTGCAGGAGACAGCTTTTTATCAAAGGTATGTGTGGATTGGGAAAAAGCCGCCAAGCCAGTTACTGAATATGGAGTTCGCTTGGCAAATCCGCGTATTGGAGTGGTACTTGAAAAAGAAGGTGGAGCGCTGCAACAGATG
>JBEPWP010000207.1:0-4045 GCA_041642355.1 Fodinibius sp.
AACCCCACATCGGGTGGTTATGAATGGTGGTACTTCGATGGTATTTCTTCGGATGATCGATTTAGTTTTGTAGTAATTTTATATGAGGGAAATCCTTTTTCCACGCGGTACAATGGGGCACTTTTGGTGGATGAAACCCCATCTCCCGTCGACCATCCAGCGATAAGTATCTCAATTTATGAGCAGGGTAAACCCATCTATTACAGTTTTACTGAGTTTGACCCCTCAGATTGTCATTTTGATGGCAAGAAGCCACTCGTGACAATTGGGGATCACAAAATGGAAGGGAATCTAACTGATGATAGGTTGCAATATGAACTCATGGTAAGGGAAAAATTACCAAATGGAGATGGGATAAGGGGAACTATTAGGTTTCAAAGTGATAGTAGTTCAAATTTCTTGAAAGAATCTGATAAAGAAAATGAAGGGCACACCTGGAATTTAGTACAGCCCCGCGCAAAAATTTCGGCTACCTTAACTCTTGATATAAAAGGAGAGAAGAAGTCCATCAAATTCAAGGGGCAGGGTTATCATGATCATAATACGGGGCGTGAGCCGATGCGTACTGAGTTTGATGACTGGTACTGGGGACGCTTCCATTTCGAGAATTCAACTTTGGTTTACTATGTAATGAATCGTCTAGATAAGCAGCAGCATCGTGGCTGGCTGTTCAATAACGAGAGTTTTGCGGTATTACATCATTTCGATGAGATATCGTTGGCTGATAAAGGATTGACGTTATTTGGGTTGAATACGGCTCACAAATTGGGTTTTAAATGTGGTGGTATTGAAATTCAAGTACAGCAGTCGAACATACTCGACAACGGGCCGTTTTATCGGCGTTATCAAAGTGATGCATTTTTAAAAAATACGAACAATCGTCATGTAGAAACGACACAGGGGATAAGTGAATATATCCGACCCGATCGCATCTATACTCGCCCTTTTTGGCCTTTTGTGAACATGAGAATTTGGTATAAACCTGAGGGGCCACATTGGGTACAGCGTTCAAAGCGACTTTACCGGTGGACCTGGTGATTTTGAATGGTTAACAATTACTTACAGATCCCCAAAGTTTTGGAAACTTCGAGGATCTTAAAAAAAACGGATGGGAGGGCATTGATTCTGTGTGAATTGTACAGCCGAACAATACGGGCTAAAGATGTGGAGAAAATTGCGTACTAATGAGATGGAGTCCACCTTTGAGGTGGGCTTGATCTGTACGGATCATAAAAACCGTTTAAATTCACTATCATCAAAGCCGGCTTTTTTTCGAAGATCAGCTAGAATTTGGTCCAGCACTTCTTCAAAACGAGTAGTTTTTTCCTCTCTGGGCAACTCATTATCTAAGCAAACCCGCTGGCCCACGTGAAGGTGTAACTCGGGTTTATCGTGCCGAATGGTGTGTATGTGAATCCCAATAGGGACAAAATCGACATCTCCTAATTTATCGTGTAGCCAACCAAGACCATCTTCAAAATTCATTTTAGATCCAACTGGGGTAATTGCTCCTTCAGGATAAATAAACAAGCTGGCCTGATCGCGCTCAAAAGATTGCACTGCGTAGCGCAGTGAGGAAATAGCTTTTCGTGGATCATCCCGATTAATGGAAAAGGCGCCAATTTTTTGAAAAAGAGAGTAGGTTTTCATCTGTTTATCTTCCATTATCGCACGGGCCTGCTGCTGGAAGCGGTATTCGTTAAGCATCAGCGGAATGAGTCCATCCCACCAAGAGTGATGGTTTAAAAAGTACACTGTTTTGCACTCAGAACAGGGTTTATATTCCTGTTTTAGCCAAACTTTTTTGAATCTCCGTTTGAAAAGAAACTTCGTGTATAGGCGGAAGACTTTGATAAAAATGGGTGATTCCTTGGCGGGAATAAAATCCACGGCTAAAATATTTGTTGAGTGTTACTGACCTGAATATCTTTAGGCTTAGCAAGAGTTTCCAGTAATAAAAAAGAATATTCTATGGATCGTAAGGCGTTGCATTCATATGCCGAACAGTATACTACCGAAGATTCTGACCTTGTTAAAGAACTTGTATCTACATCGGACGAGGACTTGGAGCATATTGATATGTTGAGCGGGCGTTTAGTGGGGCGTCTGTTGGCCATGTTGATCAAAATATCCGGAGCTAAGCGAGTTTTGGAGGTGGGTGCCTTTACGGGGTACTCTGCACTTACTATGGCAGAAGCCTTGCCCGAAGATGGAATGTTGTTTACCTGTGAATACAATAAACGATACGAAAATATTGCCCAAACCTATTTTGAGAAAAGCGATGATGGCTCGAAAATTAACCTGATTATGGGGAAAGCCCTTGATACCATTCCCGAAATTCCGGGTACTTTTGATTTTGTGTTTTTGGATGCCGACAAGATCAATTATCCCAATTATTATGAATTAGTTATACCACGTTTGGAGCAGGATGGGTTAATGGTGATTGACAATGTGCTATGGGGTGGGGAGGTCTTGGATCCACAGTCTGATAAAGCCAAAGCTATTGATCAGCTTAGCGCCCTGATTCGGGACGATGATGCTGTAGAGCAGGTGATGCTTCCGGTTCGGGATGGAATTACCATTGTTCGGAAGAAATAAAAAAGCCCGAATCCGAATAACCGGATTCAGGCTTATAATTTAGTGGAGTCTTGTAATAAAATCAGTCAACGATTTCAACAAGCTCAATATCAAATGTTAAGTCTTTACCAGCCAGTGGGTGGTTGGCGTCAAGCTTAACAAATTCGTCTTCAACAGCGGTAATTTGGACGGGAATAGCCTGTCCATTTTCTTGCTGTTGCATCTGCAGCTGCATGCCAACCTGCGGATCGATGTTGTCGGGCAGGTCAGATTTTGCTACTTCCAGCTCCAGGTCTTCTCGTCGCTGACCATAAGCGTCACCGGATTCAATTTCCACGGTGGTTTCGTCGCCTTCTTCCATGCCAACGACCGCTTGTTCAAAACCGGGAATCAATTTTCCATTTCCCAGTGTAAACTCCAAAGGTTCGCGATCTTCAGAACTGTCAAATACAGTTCCTTCTTCTGTTAATGTTCCTGTGTAGTGCACTTTTACGGTGTCACCGTCTTTAACTTTAGACAAAATACTTTCGGTTTGTTTCTAATTGTCGTGAATGTGATTGAATATAACGTTTTTTAGAGAGAATTAAGACCCTATTATTATTCGAATTGGACGGTTGTTAACTGGGATTTATCAAAGCTAGAATCGGGGATGATAGTGAAATCTAATTTTCCTAAAACCAACCCTTCTTTTGTAGTGACATTAACTCTCCATTTGCCAGTGTCAATATTTTCTTTAAATGTATATCCCCGAAAACCACCTTTGCGGCCTCCTACCACCTCATAAACGATGTTATCTGATGTCTTCCACTCTTCTTTTGAAGGATCGTAACGCTGCCACTGATGCTGAACAGACTTTGTTAAATTTGTGGGAGCAAAAATAGAAGTGTAAATAAATACGGTATCGTTTGGGGCATAGTTGAAGGTTTTGTCGTACGTTTCCCAGATATTTCGGAGGGCTGATTGTTCGTAGGATACGGTAAATGCTTGGTCTTGTTTTTCTACATTATATGCTACAATTCCGTTTTGCAAAGAGAGGGGAACGGGTGGAATTAGATTGAAATAATAAAACGCATTGATGGCTGTGTAAATAGCTATAATGATGCCAACCATTTTTAGCCAAGATATCTCATTTCGTGTGGAAGGACTTTGAAAGTAGATATAATTGACAAATGCGAGAGTGAAAACGAGACTCACTAATCCTGATATAACAAATAACAGGGTGTTCATTACTCCAAAAAGGATGGGAGTAAAGAAGGTGAAAAAGGTAAAGGTGACAAAATAATAGGCACCAAATTGTAAATATTTATTGGATAAACGATCACGTAGCAGTTCGTTAGAGAGCAATAAAATAACCAGGATAACAAAAAATACCATTGCACGGGTAATGGTAACGCTCTGGAAAAAGAAGATGACATAGGCACTGGAGAGTCCTCCTAGGAAAAACTGAATAGCCAGTGGTGCGTACTGT
>JBEPWP010000208.1:0-4033 GCA_041642355.1 Fodinibius sp.
GACCATCTTTACCCTGGCCGCTGAGCGACTGTCCCTGGCATCCGGCAACCAAGAAATTTACTATCAGAACACAGAATACCGTTGGGGCTTTCATAGGTTGATGGGGATTAAAGTCATAATTTTAGGTTAAGGTCTAAATCACATTAATGTTAACGGTAACATTAATAGATACTAGCTTCACATGATTGATGTAATTATCAAATTATTTATCGGTGGAGCCAATAAAGTTTAGGTATTCCCTTCGCAACCGCAGGAAGATCTAATTTTAATGCTGGTGGGTACAACTATATTTTCAATAGGTTCAGACTCATTCTCGATCGTCTGAATAAGCTTTTGAGCCGCCTGCTTCCCGACTTCGTAGGCCGGCTGATGGATGGTCGTCAATGGCACATCCAGCAGAGGAGCTCGAATATCATCCGTAAATCCAACGATGGCGATATCATCGGGTATCGACAACCCTTCTTCTTTGATGGCCTTGATAGCACCGATGGCGGAGGGATCGTTTACCGCTACAACCGCTTCCGGGTATTTCTCCACGGGCAACGAAAGCAACTTTTTCATCGCTTCATAGCCCCTTTCTTCCTGGAAACCTCCCGAAATAATCCACTGATCCTCGACAGGCAAATCATATTTCTGAAGAGCTTCCAAGTAACCCTGAAAACGCTTTTTCCCAATCGACACTTCCTGCGGACCACTCAGGTGGGCAATTTTGGTAAAGCCGTGGACCTTAATCAAATGCTCGGTTATTTGACACGCACTCTCTTTGTCATTCACACTTACCGTACTGGCTCCTATGTCCTCAATACAACGGTCAAAGAAAACAATGCTCGTCCCGGAGTTGATCAGTTCCTCATAAAATGAATAATCTTCTACCGTCTGGGACGAAGAGATCAAGATGCCGTCAACACGCTTCGATTGCAGCGTACGTATAGCATTTTTCTCACGATCAAACTGCTCATCCGCATTGGTTAAGAACAGCTGGTAATCCGAGGTATTGGTCACTTCCTCGATACCACGAACCACTTCGGGAAAGAAGGCGTGCGTGATCTCGGGAATAACTACGCCAATGGTATATGTTTTACTCGATACCAGGCTCTTGGCCACGTGATTGGGCGTGTACCCCATACTCTGGGCTTTCTCAAGTACCCGCTCTCTTGTCTTTTCATCAACATTTGAGCGATTATTCAAGGCACGTGAAACGGTCATTGCAGAGACGCCCAATGCCTCTGCAATATGTTTCAAGGTTACATCTGATCCCACAACATTAAATTTAATACAAATTGATAATAATAAAGCGCTATAAAATACTAATAAATCAACTTAGACAAGAAATATGTCATTTTTGTAAACAGCAACTACAATATTTCCGGCGGTAGCTTGTACAGTATTTGTTAAATAGCCGTTCACCTGAGAATTCTCTTACCCATTACTACACCAATTTTTCATAGCGTTAGCTAAGCATAATTTGTATGATTTACGATAAGTAGCCTTGAGTGGTGTAATCTCAGATTCCCGGACCGCCAACCACATTCTATGACCTTAAAGCATCTCACTTCTTGGTTATTTTGGGATTTTTTCTAGCCCTTGTGGGCTGGGCATCCCTTCTATATGGCAGCTTCCCGGGCAACTGGCAACAGCATTGGAAGAGGTATCTCGACATCGGGCTGGCTGAAACTGTATACCTGATACTTAATTTCTCTATTAATCCTCAACCTGATACCGGTAATATAGGATGGCTTGGCAGATTAATAGACAATCCCTTTCACATATCTGACGATATTAATCGATTGCTCCTGTCGGGACGTCTGATTCACTCAAGCCATCCTGGTTTTTTGGATCTTATATAATAAATGCTGCAATAGTTCTACAGATCAGTGCTAACAATAAGGGGCCTAAAACTCATAAGACAAGGTTAACCGCGGTATAATATCCGTATCGGGGGTTTGGCCAAATACATTTTCGCCGTAGGCGATAGCCTCAACATTGGGCATCAAGTGAATTTGTTCCTCCAGCAAAATATCAGCTCCGGCAACCATAAAGGTGGATTCAACGCCCTCGGCAAAGGGAATGTAGGAGTTGCCACTTCCACCCGGATAGGAATCAAAAAGGTGGTCGGCGCGGATGTATCCCCACACTGTTTCGCTGAGGCTAAAGTTTGCAAATACCGATGCCAGGTCCAGCTCCAGGTCCGGCCCACCAATACCCGTTTCCCGTTGCTGGTATGAATAAAGTGCACCGGCATTAAAGTCATCAGACTGGTAACCAACGAATACTTGACCGGTGTATGAGTCCTGAGCGTTAGGGTCGTCAGCAGTCTCATTATAATCGGCATAACCCTGTACAATCAGCTGGTCGGTAATTTCGTATCCCAGCGACAGCATCACCTTTTTGCCTTTATTTACTTCAGGGCGATTGCCGTTGCCGTTACCCACAAAAAAGTGGTAGTTGAGATCACCGGCTTTCCCAAGTGATCCCTTGAACGAGAGTCCAAAGTCCCTGGAACTTCCAAAGCCATAAAGATCCTGCGGGGATTTCTCCACCGACCGGTATCCCCAGACATCTTCAACCAACCCCCAAGTGGGTGTCGAAGAGATCCCGGCTAAAATCTGATGATTCTCATTCTGCCATTTCAGGTAAGCGTCTTTAACGCTTGGAATCATTTTCGGATCAGATTGAAAATCACCGGAAGAGCTCGTCTCTAGCCGAACCCGGCTTGAAAATGAATCACTAAACTGTCGGTCGTAGGTCAGGTAGATACGCCGAAACCAAAAACCGTTTTGTCCCTCGATATCACTGTCGTGATGCTGAGCCATCCAGTAATAATCGCTGAACACGGTTCCGCTAAGGGTTCCCTTTTCACCTACCGAAACCTGAGCTAAAGATTGAGAATTGAACATGCATAGTAATAAGGTGCATAGTAAGCCTATACGCTTCATGAGTATTTATTTTTGTTAAAATGTGCTGATCGTTATTTGTGTGCTGTAAAAAGCCTGCAGTAAAGTAAGGTGCTGAACGTGTTTTTATGCTATCAGCAGGCTGCCAAAATGTAAAGTCGCGGTCTTAAACCGATCCCGAGCCGTTGGGATTGCCGTTATTTTCTTTTGATTTCATCTTTTTGTGCTTGAGTACTTTTGCTTCGATGAAAAAGATGAGTTCTTCGGCAATATTTTTCGTAAGGTCACCAACCCGTTCCAGTTTTCGAATTATCGAAAAGAGATATAAATAGTTTTGTGTCTGCTCAATATCATTCCTGATAAGCTCAGAGGTTGCTTCTGAAACTTCTCGATTGATCTCATTCAAGGTATTGTCAAGCTTAAACACCTTGCGTGCCAAATCGGTATCCTCGGTTATAAATGCATTAAAAACATTGCTCATCATTTTTACGGAGGTGTCATACATCTCATCCATGCGCATCTTTTTGCGCGTTTCATCATCTACCTGTCGGCCATAATCAACAATATATTTGGCAATACTGTTTGCGTGGTCGCCAATCCGTTCAAGGTCAGAATTGATTTTAAACGCAGCCATAACAAACCGAAGGTCAACGGCAACGGGATTATGCAAGGCCAGAACCTCTTCGCAATCCCTGTCGATGGTAAGCTCAAGGCTATCCACCCGTTTTTCGTTGGCCATAATTTCATGGGCAATTTCTTCATCAAAATTGTCCAGGGCCTGGCGTCCCTTCTCGAGCTGATTCTTTACCAAAAACATCATCTCGAGAATATTGTCTTTCAATAGTTTGATCTCGTTATCTAAATGTGACATGTGCTGAATATTTTTGACTTCAACCTGATAAATTATCCAAATCTTCCTGTAATGTAATTCTGTGTGCGATCTTTTTCAGGATTTGTAAATATTTTCTGAGTATCGCCGTATTCCACCAAGTTCCCCATATACAAGAAGGCGGTGTTATCACTAACTCGTCCCGCCTGCTGCATGTTGTGCGTGACAATAACGATAGTGTAATCTTCTTTGAGCTCGTGAATTAAATCCTCAATCTTGCCGGATGAAATAGGGTCCAGTGCCGACGTAG
>JBEPWP010000209.1:0-4018 GCA_041642355.1 Fodinibius sp.
CGACTTTCGTCGTCCCGGCCACATATTTCCACTGATCGGAACGGAAGGAGGTGTCTTGCGTCGTGCCGGACATACCGAAGCTGCTATCGACTTAGCTCGATTGGCGGACCTGCAGCCCGCAGGTATTATTTGTGAAATAATGAAAGACAACGGGGCAATGGCGCGGCTACCTGATCTGGTTGATATTGCTGACGAATTTGATATGAAACTAATCAGCATCAAGGATTTAATTTCATATCGCATGCAAAATGAGTCGCTGGTTCGTAAGGTGGTAGATATAAATCTACCTACAATATACGGCGATTTTCAACTTCACGCCTTTCAGGAACGCCTCACAGGTGACCACCACTTAGCATTAGCCAAGGGAGAGTGGGATGAAGATGATCCCGTACTCGTTCGAGTGCACTCATCATGTATGACTGGTGACATTTTTGGTTCTAAACGCTGCGATTGTGGTGAGCAATTACATCAGGCATTACTCCAGGTAGAAGAAGAGGGTCAGGGTATAGTTCTTTATATGAACCAAGAAGGACGCGGAATTGGCCTTGTCAACAAACTCAAAGCTTATAAACTACAAGAGAAAGGCTTAGATACCGTTGAGGCTAATGAGGCACTTGGCTTTGAGCCCGATGCTCGTGACTATGGCGTTGGGGCACAAATCCTGCGTAATCTTAATGTCTCAAAAATGCGTCTGATGACAAACAACCCCGTGAAACGCGTAGGACTCAAAAGTTTTGGACTTGAAATGGTTGAACGCGTACCGATAGAAGTGGGTGCCTATCCCGAAAATGTAAAATACCTGAAAACAAAGCGTGACAAGATGGGACACGAATTAAAACTCGATGAGTTAGATCCTCACAGTCCCGATTTCATTGACAGCATTGTTACGGATGAATAATAGCTGTTAATCCCACTTAGGTTAGTTAGACAAAAGTTTTCTTATCAAAACTATCCCTCTACGGATCGATTAAGATCACCTGTACTTTCTTTATTAGACGGCTCTTGCTGTCTAGACCCAGATAGGCTTTGTGGAACAATCCGCTTATGAAATATCAACATGGCGATAATAGCCGTACTGATAGCTACATCTGCAACATTAAAGATATAGGGAAAAACAGGGTAACCACTAATCGTTAAATTGAAATGGATAAAATCAATGACATGCCCTTCAAGTATCCCACCATAAGATTCAATATACCCCATTATCAAGCGATCGATAATGTTACCGATAGCCCCACCAAGAATCAATCCCATACAAAGCAGGTATCCTATTGTAGCGTCCTCTCTATTATAAAGCACATACGATAGTATCGCGATTGTGGCCAAAATAGCAATACCACTCACCACCTCCGTTGACGCCCAACGCATTCCCAGCGCCATGCCCGGGTTTTGAGTATAGTTGAATGTAAGCCACCCGGGAATAAGATCAGCATAATGCCATTGTGGATTAAGACGAATCCAATGCTTACTAAGCTGATCCAAAAAGATAACTATCAATGCAGGGGCAAAAAGCGCCGCTATTTTTCTCCTATCCAACAATTAAAAAGTTATTTACGCTTAAGTTTTGCTTCAATACTAAGCTGGGTATGAGGCACGGCCTCGAGCCTGCCTTTAGAAATTTTCTTACCCGTTACTTTACAAACACCGTACGTTTTATTTTCGATCCGTTTCAAGGCGTCATCCAGGTATCGGATAAACTTTTTAGTTCGGTTAAAAAGCATATACGTTTTTTCGCGTTCCTGGGCATCGGTACCAGCATCCGCCATATGAAACGAATAGGCCGATTCGTCGCTGGCATTTTCCATGCTATCACGCAATGTACTTTGAAGCGATTCGAGCTCTCGCTCAGCCTCTTCACGTTTTTTTAAGATGATCTCTTTAAAATATTCCAACTCCTCATCAGAATAAGGAGAAACGCGCTCTGTATCGTTATTTTCATTTTTTGATGATGCCATAATTAGCTCACTATCTTAATTAGGGTTCCTTCTGATGGAAATGGTTGATTCACTCTCACCAATTTCCCAATTCTTTACAAAATCCGATACTTCAAGTTTATCGGATGAAATTTCTTCTGCCAAGGTTTCACTTTTAATATAATCTTTCATTGAACTTACCGCTTTTTCGAGTTTTTCAGAACCATCAAAACCAATAATTATGCGATCTTCAACGTCAAAATCCGCTTCCTTCCGCATATTCTGTATTCGATTGACAAATTCTCGTGCCAACCCTTCTTGAACAAGTTCTTCCGTCAGCTCGGTATCAAGGGCAACACTTAATCCCTTTTCGGTCTCAACCGACCATCCTTCCAGACCCGTGCGGATAATCTCGAGACTGTCTTCCCCGAGTTGTACAATACCTTGATCTCCCAGATCCAATTCAATAGATCCCGTTTCTTCATACTCAGTAATTTCTTCGGTCGTCAACTCGGATACCTTCGAAGCTACTGGCTTCATCTTACTGCCCAACTTACTGCCTAACTTAGGATAATTGGGTTTGGCCGACTTGTGAACAATGCCCGAGTCATCATCTACGAACTGTACCTCCTTAACATTCACCTCGTCTAAAATAATATCTTTGACCGATTCAATAGCTTGTCGATCTTCCTCTTTTTCAATAGGCAGAATTATACGTGACAGCGGCTGACGCACATTGAGTTCCAGTTTATTTCGAAGACTCAACACCATGGATGATACCTGTCGTGCCAACTCCATACGGTGTTCAAGCTGCTTGTCAATAGCCGTCTCTTCCACGGTCGGATAAAATGAAATATGTACCGATTCTTCATCAGCTTCAGTCACTTCATTCAATCGCTGATATAACCATTCTCCCAAAAATGGAGCAATTGGACTAATTAACTTCGACAAATCTACCAGGCACTCATACAATGTTTGATAAGCGGCCTGTTTTTCAAGGCTTTTGCCCTCTTTCCAAAAACGTCGTCGATTGCGGCGTACATACCAGTTACTGAGCTCATCAACAAAATTCTCGATCGTGCGCGCCGTTTTCGTGGGCTCATAATCATCGAGATACTCATCAACTAGTTTTACCGTAGTATTTAATCGCGAAATAATCCAGCGATCCATCTCCACCCGATCAGAAACCGGAATTTGCGAACCAGAATAAGTAAATTCGTCAATATTGGCATACATCGCGAAAAACGAGTACGTATTAACAATCGTATTAAAGAATTTACGCTGGGTTTCCTGCAGTCCCTCTTCACTGAAACGTAGGTTCTCCCACGGCGATGAGTTGCTCATCATGTACCAGCGTACCGTATCGGCACCGTATTCCTGTATAACTTCAAACGGCTCTACGGTATTACCTTTGGATTTGCTCATCTTGTTACCGTTTTCATCCAGCACCAGCCCATTGGATACTACATTTTTATAGGCCGGCTGATCAAAAAGCATTGTGCCCAGCGCGTGCAGCGTATAAAACCATCCTCGCGTCTGATCTACCCCTTCGGCAATAAAATCAGCAGGAAAGTTCTCTTTAAACTTTTCTTTATTTTCGAACGGATAGTGCCATTGTGCAAACGGCATCGATCCAGAATCAAACCATACATCCATCAGGTCGGGAATGCGTCGCATTGTCCCACCGTCAGGTCCTTCCCATGTAATTTCGTCAATATGAGGACGATGCAAATCAAGCTCTTTATCGTCAGGTAACCCTGCTTTTTTCTTGAGCTCTTCAACACTTCCAACCACTTCTACGTGCTCAGGATTTTTATCACTCACCCAAAGTGGAATCGGCGTACCCCAGTAGCGTTGACGCGAAACGGCCCAATCTACATTATTTTCTAGCCACGTTCCGAAACGTCCACTACCTGTGCTTGGTGGCTTCCAATTAATTTTCTTGTTGAAATCAACCATCTTGTCTTTCACATCCGTAGTACGAATGAACCAAGACTCTACGGGATACGACATCAACGGCGTGCCTTTGCGCCAGTCGTGCGGGTAGTTGTGCAGATAGGTCTCATGCTTGTACATCAAATGTTTATCCTTAATAGCACGCGATA
>JBEPWP010000210.1:0-4004 GCA_041642355.1 Fodinibius sp.
AGATCCGGATCATTTTGCAAGAGTAATCCCTGAATCACATCAAAAAAACCATTAAACACTGAGAGTACTACAATTAATAATGCCGTACCAATAGTCACTCCAATAATACTAATGATAGTAAGGGTGGAGATCAGCGAGATATGCTTGCGCGAAAATAGATAACGTCTAGCTATAAATCCGGTTGTTTTCATAGATCAAGAAAATAATGATAATGCGGCAAGATTACACCTAGCAATAAAATAGTATCTCACCTTGATTCACATTTTTTTACCTAACAACACTTACATTTTTTTATACATTGCTATTTCTACGATGGGATCAACTAATTTCAACACAAAACAGGGATATATGTTATCACACAATAGAAAATGCAAATGGGGCATAGTAACCCTTTTTGCTCTACTTTTCATGGGGTTTTCGTTCTCTGCCGAGGCGCAACGCTTTGGTGGATCAGATCAAGCTGAAGGCATTGACGAAGTCTCGTTTGAGGCACCCTATCTACAAAATTTAGAATATCGAAATATCGGCCCCTTTCGCGGTGGCCGTTCGGTGGCCGTAACTGGTCATCCAGATCAACCGGATACCTACTATACCGGATTTACGGGTGGTGGCGTCTATAAGACTACTGACGGAGGTAATAACTGGTTTAATGTATCCGACGGTGATTTTAAAACAGGATCCGTAGGAGCACTAACAGCGGCACCATCCAACAGCAATGTTATTTACGCGGGCATGGGAGAAACCTGTATCCGTGGAAATATGTCGGCCGGTGACGGTATGTACAAGACCACTGATGGAGGAAAAACGTGGGATCATATTGGTTTGCCAGAATCACATTTCATCGGTGAAATTGCCGTACATCCCAAAGACGAAGATGTTGCGTGGGTAGCCGTAATGGGACATGCATTTGGTACTGAAGGTAATGAAGACCGCGGCGTCTATAAAACGACCGATGGCGGCGAAAGCTGGGAAAAAGTGTTATATCACAATAAATATACAGGAGCCGTAGATATCGAAGTCGATCCTAAAAACCCGAATATTTTGTACGCTTCTCTTTGGGAAGCCTATCGCAATCCTTGGGAAATGTCGAGTGGCGGCGAAGGCAGCGGCCTGTATAAAAGCACCGACGGCGGCGAAACATGGACCAACATATCGGAGCGTCCGGGTATGCCCAAAGGGCTGATGGGTAAAATTGGCGTAGCTATTTCTCCCGTCAATCCCGATCGTGTATGGACGATAATTGAAAGTGATAATGGCGGCGTTTTTCGCTCTGATGACAGCGGTGAAACCTGGAACCGGGTAAACAGTAATCGTAATCTGCGTCAACGTGCTTGGTATTACACCCACATTGTGGCCGATACCGAGGACGCAGATGAAGTATACGTACTGAATGTAGGGTTTTACAAATCTACCGATGGAGGAGAATCTTTTGATCGGATTGGAACCCCACACGGCGATCACCACGACCTGTGGATCGATCCTAACAATGGAGATCGCATGGTTGTGGCCGATGACGGTGGTGGACAGGTTACCTATAACGAAGGAAAAAGCTGGTCGTCATATCACAAATATGCCACAGCCCAATTTTACCAGGTTATTACTGATAACGAGTTCCCGTATCGCATTTACGGAGCCCAACAAGATAACAGTACGGTAGGCATTAAAAGCCGAACGGCAGATTATGGTATTGAAACCCGCGACTGGCATCCTGTGGCCGGTGGAGAAAGCGGCTATATTGCACCTGATCCGGAAAATCCCAATGTAACCTACGGAGGTAGTTACGGCGGATATTTCAATAAGTTCAACGATTTCACGGATCAGAGTGACCGCATCGATGTATGGCCTGACAACCCCATGGGCGCGGGTGCCGAGGATCTGAAATATCGTTTCCAGTGGACCTTCCCTATCTATATTTCACCACACGATCCCAATATCTTATATGCAACCTCACAGTTTGTCCACCGATCGGATGATGAAGGAATGAGTTGGGATACCATCAGCGAAGATTTGACACGTAACGATAAGTCCAAGCAGGGTGAATCGGGCGGACCTATTACCAAAGATGATACCAGTGTTGAATATTACAACACCATTTTTACCTTCGCAGAATCACCGGTAGAGCCCGGTGTACTATGGACTGGAGCTGATGACGGACTTATCCACGTCAGTCGCGATAATGGCGATAGCTGGACTGAAGTTACGCCCGACGGTATGCCTGAAGCGATGGCCAGCATCATTGATCCATCACCCCACGATGCTGGAACGGCCTACTTGGCAGCTACGCGTTATAAGTTCGACGACTTTCAGCCGATGCTTTATAAAACAGATGACTACGGGCAGAGCTGGACTAAGATTACGAACGGCATTCCCGGCAAAGATTTTACGCGCGTAATTCGTGAAGATCCTAATAAAGAAGGGCTTCTTTATGCAGGAACCGAAACCGGAGTTTATATTTCCTTTAATGACGGGGACCTCTGGCAACCGCTTCAACTAAACTTGCCCGCTGTACCTATAACAGATCTAACCGTGCACGAGCGTGACAAAGATTTAGTGGTTGCTACACAGGGTCGCTCATTCTGGGTACTGGATGATTTATCCGTGCTCCACCAGCTTGGTGACCAAGTTACACAATCCGACTACTACCTCTACCAACCGGAAACAACCTATCTGTTTGGAAGCCATACTGAACCTGAACCCGGACAAACGCTGGGCGAAAACCCCAAAGACGGCGTAGTGATACACTACAATCTTAACAATGAAATTTCCGATCAGGAAGTACAGCTGCAGTTTGCCGAATCGGATGGCGATGTTATTCGTACCTTCTCTAATAAAGAAGATTTAGATGGCAATGACGTAAAAGAGTCGGAAGAATTTCATGAAAAAGAACATGATGTGCCCTCCGATGTCTTAACCACCAAACAGGGACAGAACACCTTTGTTTGGAATATGGAATATCCCGGGGCCACCGATCTTGAAGGACGACAAATACTATGGTCCGGTTCTACGGACGGTCCTTCAGCCGTACCCGGTACGTACGAAGTGCGCTTAATTGTTGATGATCAAACGATCATGAGTCAAGACTTTGAGATCACCAAAGATCCGCGTATTGACGTCACCCAAGATGATTTCGAAGCGCAGTTTGATCTGCATCAAACGATCATCAGCAAGTTGGACACCACCCACAAAACCATTAACCGTATTCGAGAAGTACGAGAAGAGTTAGATGGTATAAAGTCTGATTATTCCGGTAATCAGGAAGTGCAAGAACGTGTTGATGCCATGCTTACAACGCTTTCGGATGTGGAAGGGGAGCTGATGCAGACTAAAGCTGAGTCGTTCCAGGATGTGTTAAACTATCCCATTAAACTGAATAACAAGTTGGCTTCGCTGGGCAATACCGTTGGCTCTGGCGACGGACGTCCAACAGAGCAGCAATATGAAGTTTATGAGAATCTATCGGCACAAGTGGATGCTCAATTCGAACGTATAGAACCCATTTTACGCGGGGATGCTTCAAGCTTAATTGAGGAAATGGATAAGCAATCCATTCCCATCGAAAATTAATACAGTAATACCTCTTCTTATATTAAGTAGCATCACAATCTATTGTGGTGCTACTTTTTATTTTGCTCCCCTCCATCAATAGATAATTTGGTAGAACTCCGCACATGTAAATCGCGCTGGGGAAATGGAATCACGATATTATATTTTCGGAAGGTCCGTACGATCGCCTGATTAAGTTCATTCCGAATTTTTGGATAGTTTTTCACATTGGGAATCCATGAACGCAACTGCATCTTCCAGGAAGAATCTCCAAATTCTATAAGATGTACTTCTGGTTTGGGATTTTTCATGACACTGCTATTATTCTCGGCTACTTCGGTTAGCGCTTTCAAAACCGTATCCAAATCTGAGTCATACGAAACCCCTACATCTATATCCAGACGATACGTGGGATCTCCATGCGAATAATTAATGACATCTTTAGATACGAACTCTGAGTT
>JBEPWP010000211.1:0-4000 GCA_041642355.1 Fodinibius sp.
TTATCAAAAGCGGTATCGATGGCATTTTTAGTGTCGCTGTCAATAGATACCTCGCGGTCGGTGGGATTAATGACAAGTGGATTAGGAGATACCCCATCGAACTTGTGCGTAAAATGATTAATACCTGCATCACCTTCTTGTTTTACCTTATGTATGATGGGATCAACTTGCCCAAATATGGATTGGAAATCCATTTTAGGGCGCCGACAGAGTTGTTTTAACTCTTCTTTTGTTAAGGAATCGTAGGTATAGTTGTTCATAGCTTCTATTTGCAAGGATTACAGTATCATGCTTTCGATGGGAAGGATAACAATACCGCTGGCACCTTCCGCTTTAAGTTTCTCCATCACAATCCAGAATTCATCAATGGGAATGACCGTGTGTATGGCAACCATCCCGTTGTCGGCCAAAGGCATTACGGTAGGACTCTTAAGGGATGGGATGATTTCCTTGATTTTGGGTACGGCTTCTTCCGGGGCGTTCATCATAATATATCGGCTGCGCTCGGCCTGTTGGTGACCATCCATCCGTTGCAGGAATTTTTCGATCAGCTGCTTTTTGCCGGGAGAAAGCTTTTTGTTCGTCCGGATAAGCTCTGTTTCAGATTCTAAGATGGTTTCTACTTCTTCAAGCCCGTTGGCTTTGAGCGTATTACCGGTCGATACCAGATCACATATGGCATCGGCAACTTCAAGACGAGGTGCAATTTCTACGGCTCCCGAGATAGTCACGATTTCGACCTTAATATCACGTTCTTCAAAAAACGAACGCGTCAGGTTTGGATAACTTGTAGCGATAGATTTACCCTCAAAATCTGAAACGGATTGGATTTTACCATCTTTGCGGGCTGCCAGCGAAAGGCGGCAAACCCCATAATCAAGTCCGCGTAGGACGGTAACATCAGCGCCCTTTTCTTGTGTCTCGTTAGCACCTACAAAACCGAGATCACAAACGCCATCCTGTACATATTCGGGGATATCGTCATCACGAATCAGTAGGAGTTCAACGTCGAAGTTGCGGCATTTTACAAGTAGATTTCGTTTGTAATCATCAAAACGGAGGCCAATACCTTTGAGTAAATCGATGGTTTTGTCAGTGAGTCGGCCAGATTTTTGAATAGCAATACGTAAAGAGGTTGTAGAGTCAGCAGTGCGTTGCATAACAATAATTTCTTGAAATTTTTTGGGAAAACTGTTCAAAAGTGTGGGAAAGACAGTGTAGCCTCAGCTACACAAAGGGATGCTATTGACGGTGCCAACCGCCATGATGGTGGTGAGAATGGAAGGAAATATGTAGGCTTTGCTTTTGCATCAGGCCAAAGATAAGAGTTTTGAGGAATTCTTCCACAATCAATTTAAAAATTGAATTATAAAGTTCTTTAAAATTGAGAGTATGTAACCATGATGATCGACGAAATCATTCCCTAAAATGAAAAAGGCCCTTGCCGTGTGGCAAGAGCCTTTGACTGTCCATTTTGCCTTGAGGAGGCAAAAGACCGTGTTAATTAGACGTTTCTTTGAGCTGCATATCTTCGATTGCATATTCTTGGCCGACCGTTACTTCAACATCTGTAACGGTAGTATCAGCATATTGATCACTGTCGGGATCAAAGGTCACATCGTAGGTGCCTTCTGTGAGGCCAATAATTTTAAAATCACCATTGTCAGCCGTGATTGTGGTTGTAACGGTATCCTCTTCATGTATGGCCATTACATTTGTGTTAAAATCAGATGGTTGTACATTACCAGCAATTGACCCAGTTTCGGCTAGGTTTACAGCACGCAATACCGGTTTAAGGAGATATCCACCATTGCCTTGCTCAACGATTGAACGCGCAGCGTCAAAGTCAACCAAAAGTGTATAGGTGGAATTTTCTTCTACTTCAGCATTAACATTAAGTTTTAGGCCAGACTGTTGAGCACTCGGCGTTTGCAGGTCGTGGGTTTCACCATCCACCGTTACGGTATTATCGTCGCCGAGGATAAAGCGAACCTGGGAATAAGTGCCTGATTCCAGTTCTTCCGCACCAAGCATGACCTGGTTGCCGTTAGTCAGCTCAAGCAGGTTTACCTTCATTTGTTCGTCAGTGATGGTAATCCAGCCGTTTTCTTCAGCATCTTCATCTGATTCGGTGCTATCAGTTTCGGCATCCGTATTTTTATGGATACGAACGCTGTTAATTGTAACATTGACTGAATCGTAATTAGCCGGAGCATCGGTCATGGTAACTTCCATGGTTCCGGTGCCGCCGTCAGAGTTGGTGCTGTCGCAGGCTGTAAAGCCAATAAACAGTGCAAAAAATATTGAGAATAGTAGCGATAATTGTTTCATAATTGGTAAGGGGAATTTGTTTGTTTTTTTATTATGATATTTGAATGCTAAGAACAGGAAAATGTTTCATG
Organism: Fodinibius sp.; assembly: GCA_041642355.1. Classification (GTDB taxonomy): domain Bacteria; phylum Bacteroidota; class Rhodothermia; order Balneolales; family Balneolaceae; genus Fodinibius. The sequence continues at coordinate 2,403 of JBEPWP010000211.1, forward strand.
CTGATGTTTTAAGCTTATTATTGTGTAGTGAGCTTGTTAAGCCGCCTTTTGTTACAAATGAAACTACGCTGATACGGCGGCTACGAATGCTATAAGCATCAATGTAAATAGCGTAAGTTGAATGATGGGGTTATGAACAATTCGTTTATGCATGGCGCTATGTTCCTTTGGCATCTTGTTAACCCTGTTTAAAGAGTAGAAATCGTGTATTGTTCCGTAGTTATTGACATTTTTTTGAGGCACATAAAATGAAGAGGAAATTAAATTTTGTATCGATTGAAGTATTATTGCTAAAAGGCTATTCTTACAACCCGATAATTGAAACAGATAATAGATGAAATATTATGATTACAACTGCCCAGTTTACATACATACCACTAAAAGCTTCTGATCCGCGAGAGAGTATTGATTACTTACTTGAGCTGGTGGCCCAGCATGATGTTGAGGTAGATGTAAATTATATGTCGACGAGCGTGCGTGGGGAAACGAAAGATGTTTTTGAACTAATCCGCGAGATGTACGATACAATGACTATAGAAAAAGAGGAATTTCGATTTCACGTAGAATTAATGAGTCCAAAGGCTGGAGACGTGGAGTCTCTCAATATCCCGGAATAATAATTACCGTACTATTTAAATTGATACCCCCAATACCTGACAGGTATTGGGTTTTTTTATGAATTTTTTTAAAGCTTGCTAACGAATATTTTATGCAATGCCATCGTCATTTTTGTATCTTTACCGTTCTTTTGAGCAAGCTAAAATAGTGCTATAAGCACATCTCTATGACCCAGATTCGCAACTTTAGTATTATTGCCCACATTGATCACGGCAAATCCACACTCGCAGATCGGCTTTTGGAACGCACCGGTGCCATTACGGAGCGCGAAATGCAGGAGCAGATTCTTGACGATATGGATTTGGAACGTGAACGTGGCATCACAATAAAGAGTCACGCCATACGGATGGATTATGAACGTCCCAATGGTGAAAACGTGATTTTTAATCTGATTGATACGCCGGGCCATGTGGACTTTTCGTATGAGGTATCACGTGCTTTAAAAGCATGTGAAGGGGTGTTGCTAGTAGTGGACGCTGCACAGGGAATAGAGGCTCAAACGATCTCTACGCTCTATCAAGCCATCGATCAGGAGCTAGAAATTATTCCGGTACTCAACAAGATTGACTTGCCAAGTGCCGATGTCGAAGGAGTAGGCCAGCAGATTGTGGATCTTATTGGCTGTACTCACGATGAAATCTTAAAAGTTTCTGCTAAAACCGGAGATGGCGTTGACGAGCTGCTTGAAGCGATTGTAAAACGCATCCCCGCGCCGGGACAAAAAACCGAGAAACCATTGCGTGCCCTCATTTTTGATTCTGTATTTAACAGCTATCGCGGTTCTATTGTGTATGTTCGCGTGATGGAGGGGACGCTGCATAAAGGGGATGGCATTCGTTTTATGGCTACGGGTAAGGAATACGAGGCCGAAGAAATCGGTTTTTTAAAGCTTGAAAAAGAAAAGACTGATAAACTGGAGGCCGGCGATGTGGGATACATTGTCGGGAGTGTAAAATCGCTGCAGGATGCCCGCGTGGGTG
>JBEPWP010000212.1:0-3987 GCA_041642355.1 Fodinibius sp.
TTTTTTACTTACTCATTTTTGATTTGGCTTCAGTTACCAACCGTTTAAAAATACGTCGTTGTGCCGGTATCTGCGGCATATATTCTGGGTGCCACTGCACACCCAAAATAAAATCGTAATTGGTATGCTCAATCGCCTGGACGATGCCATTTTCTTCTCGCGCAACAATTGCCAACCCTTCTCCCAATCGATTAACAGCCTGACTATGAAGCGCATTAACCCACACCTTTTGATATGTCAGTATATCATATAATAAACTATTCTCCTCTATCCCTACCCTTTTCTTGGGCCACACGCTGTGTACCTTAGGTACCTCGGTAAAATAACTCGAAATATCTTGGTGCAGAGTCCCACCAAAATGAATATTTAACAGTTGGGCTCCTCGACATATACCTAGAATAGGGATATTTTTATTTACTGCCTGCTTAATCAACTCAAACTCGAGATCATCCCGGTTGTCATCAATATCTTCCGATGAGGCAGAAAATATTTTTCGTATAAAATAGATAAACGGAAAGAATAGCACGGTCAACAAATAAGTGAAAAACTTGCGTACGCTCGATACATTTTCATCCTTTGAAAAAAGATCACGAATTTCTTCAGCCCCATATCGCTCTGGATTAATATCGGCGCCCCCTCCTATAATTAATCCATGAATATTTTTATCCGGCAGGCCTTTTTGGGGATGAATCCGAATAGCACGGCCTCCATGCAGAAACACGGCAAACTGGGTAAACCACCAAGCCGCGCGTCCTCCCTTGTCGGGCCCTGTTACTCCAATATTTGGTTTATGCTTGGTCATCCAAATCCAGTAAAATCTCCAAAGTTTTCGCCCATTGTTTTCGAAACAAAATAACAGTCTGGTCGCGGTGAAGTAAGTATAACCGACTTAACTTATCAAGCATTTCGTTATCTGAAGCAAGTCGCTCTACCACTACCCAGTGATTCCACTCATCAGCAAATCGCCATTCGGAATTATCAATCCTGCTATTAGGCAAGCGATAGTGAAAAGTGGGTCGCGGATCATTTTTTTCCCCTTCCATAACAGGTGCTATAAGCTCGTCATTCAACATGCCAAAAATCGGCATCATATCTACCGGACGATTGCGGGTGGGATTAAAAGAAATATAATCTTCAATTAATTGATTAGCATTCGGATTATAATCAGGATCCAATATCTTTTTTACATATTTTTCCGGAAAGGGATCAACAAATGGAGAAATACGTCTTGTCATATCAATATCTAGCGCTTTCAAAAGCCAGGGATATACAATCATAAACGCTCGCATATAGCGTAGCAAGGTCGATGTTTGTAAATCGGGGGCTTCAATATTTAAATGCATCCCAAAGGCATGCACCATCGAAGCATACGTACCTTTTGCCTTATTTTCTTGGAGCACTTCACGAAGCTTTTCCAATTGCTCCAGCTTCTGAATAGGTACGGGCGGCATGACAATTTCCAGCGGCACAACCGATCGCGCCATCTTATCAACGACGTCTTCAATAGATTTCCGGATAGAATCCTCCTCCAGCGTAATCCCCAGCCTGTCAAAAATATTTTCCTCGGCCATTTTTCGAAGAATACGCGCATCCAATTCTACTCTAAATTCACCCAGTTCACTATTGGTAATATTTATATGATACCGGTGCTCTTCTGATATTTCGCCGCCAAACACTGAGGTAATTATCTCTGCCGCCTGCATGGGTTCAATGCCCGCAAATTCGAGCTCAAGCCCAACCTTTCTAGGGTTCCCATCTTTATTCTTTGTAATCGGAGGCGATAAAAAGGACATTAAAGATCGATAATTAATTTTAAAAAGTTATATAAGCAGAAATTAGACTAAACAACTGCAACCAATTCACATAATAGCATATAGTTGTAAAAGCTTGCAAATGAGCTTATTGACAATTTGCCAACTTATCAGCTTCTTAGCATAATCAAGTTTTAATCGACAGCAAAATATCATTAATTAAATTCAGGGAAAACTTATGAAACGAATTATCCGGCTTACTCTACTGCTGATCTTTATCTTTCCCATGATCTCAGCAGCACAGTCAACTAAAGTCTTTGAAGGTGCAAAAGTAATCCCTATAAGTGGCGACCCAATTGATAACGGCGTGCTTGTCACAAAGGGTGACAAAATCATTGCTGTGGGATCTGAAGGTGAAGTTGACATTCCATCCAACGCCAGAAAATTTGATGTATCCGGCAAAGTTATTATGCCCGGACTCGTAGACTCTCACTCACATATTGGAGATGGAGACGGCGGCGATCGCTCATCGGCCCTTCATCCCGATGCGCGTATTATCGATAGCATTGATCCACACAGCGAAACGTTCAAAAAAGCACTGGCAGGAGGCATAACAACGGTTAACGTGATGCCGGGTTCGGGACACTTGATGAGTGGACAAACAGCATACCTAAAGCTCCGTAATGCTGATAAAATTGAGGAGATGCTTTTTGTTGACAATTACCAAACCCAGATAGCAGGTGGACTTAAAATGGCAAACGGGACCAACTCTATCGGGAACCCTCCTTTTCCCGGGACCCGCGCAAAGTCAGCTTCTATGGTCAGAGAGCTATTTATAAAAGCACAAGATTATAAAGAAAAGATTGAAAAAGCGGATGGTGATCCTGAGAAGATGCCCAAACGCGATGTGGGAATGGATGCACTGGTTGAAGTGCTAAATGGAGAACGTATTGTCCACTACCATACGCACCGTCATTACGATATTTTGACTGCTATTCGTCTTTCCAAGGAGTTTGATTTCCGTTTGGTCCTGCATCATGTCAGCGAAGCCTGGAAAATTGCAGATGAAATTGCAGAAGCCGATATACCATCATCTATTATTGTCCTCGATTCTCCCGGTGGAAAACCCGAAGCCTCGGAAATAAAATATGAAAACGGTGCACTCCTTGAACAAGCAGGTGCAACTGTAGGATATCATACGGATGCCTCTATTACGGATACGCGACTGTTCTTACGATCTGGAGCATTTGGAGTTCGAGCGGGAATGAGTCGAGAGGCAGCACTTAAGGCACTTACCATAGAAAATGCCAAAATGATGGATCTTCAAGATCGCGTAGGAACACTTGAAGCTGGTAAGGATGCCGATTTTGTAGTTCTTTCCGGCGATCCACTGAGTGTCTATACAAAAGTTGAACAAACATGGGTTGAAGGAATTAAGCGATTCGATTATTCCAATCCCAAAGATCGCAAGTATTCTACCGGTGGATTTGATGTTTTTCGAGGATCTGCCCACAATCATCACGGTGAAAAATAATTCACCAACTTATTTATGTCGAATTTGATTCAACCCTCTTTCAAGAATTTAAGCTTTAAAAAATGAGCACTATGAAAAAACGAATTACGTTTCTTGTTTTTACATTATTGATTGGATTAAGTACCGTTGCGCAAGCCCAACTTGCGGTACAGGCCGACACACTTTACACCATGGAAAGCGATAAAATTGTTAATGGTGTTGTCCTAATTAATGACGATAAAATTGAAGCAGTTGGTTCAGCTTCAGAAATTGACATCCCCTCTAGTTACGAACAACACCAAGCATCGGTTGTTACACCGGGATTGGTGGATGCACACAGCGTGGTAGGTCTGGCTGGAATCAATAATCGAGATGACGATCAAAACCAGTTGGAAACATCTAATCCTGTACAGCCCGAACTGCGTGCTTTCGATGCTTATAACGCCCGAGAAGAGCTAGTCAAATTTGTGCTCAATAAGGGTGTCACAACAACTCATACGGGACATGGACCCGGCGCCCTGGCCAGCGGGCAAACAATGATTGCCAAGACGCCATATAACACGGTTGAAGATGCGCTCGTGGATTCTGCAACAACAGTCGCTTTTACACTTGGCTCTACCGTTGGACGCAATTTTGACAGCCCCGGCACCAATGCCAAAGGAATTTCCATGCTCCGACAAAAGTTTATAGATGCTCAGCAGTATCTCGAAAAGCGTCAGGCTG
>JBEPWP010000213.1:0-3961 GCA_041642355.1 Fodinibius sp.
CCTAGTACTATAAAGATAAGATCATTCGAGGCCACTGTTTGAATTAATGGACTTGCCTGATCCAATCCGGCTGCACCATCCCACTTCTGTGAATATTGCTCTGTTAATGTATCAACGGCAGCAACGGTATCTTCTTGTGCCTGAATAGGAAAAAATTTCATGCTCGTTGTTGATCAGTTAAATGCTTTACAGTTTTGTAGCGATTAAGAATATCATTCAGCCAAACAGCTAGCGCAATAAAGCCAACAACAGCCGGATAAAAAATATACCGCAGCTCGGGAGCTGTTATTTCGCTAAAAGCCGGGTTACCATCGGCCCCCGGGTGCAGACTTGGCAGCTGACGCGGAATAATATACAGTAAAAATGGAATTGTTGTAGCCGCAAATACATTAAACACAGCGGCAATTTTGGCTCTTTTTTCAGGATTATTGAAGGCCGTACGTAACACAAAATATGCCACATAAATAAGCATCCCCAATGCAGATAAGTTCATGCGCGGCTCGGCAAACGTCCACCATGTTCCCCACGTAAAACGAGCCCATATGGCCCCCGTTAACAATCCGCAAATACCAAAAATAAGACCTACCTGTGTTGCCGTTTCGGCCTTGCGATCAAACTTCATAACCGGATTATTCAAATAGCGGATACTGTAATACAAACCCGCTGCAAAACAGACCGACATCGTAAACCACATAGGTACGTGCAAGAACAGGTTGCGCGCCGATTCTTTAAGAATAGGAATGTCGGGAATGGGAAGTAAAAAGCCAACAGTAATAACGGCTGTCATCCAGACAGCGACAATATATTTCCAAGGTTTAAGTCTCATGAACAAATTTCTTACATCTAAATAGATGCTGTGATTGTGAAAGCCTGATAATATACGAAATCTGTTTTGGAAAAATTAGTCTTTTCGCCTTAGTCTTTCCTGAATTTTACCTAAGTTTACAACAGAGCATTTAACCCTCAAGAAGTTTTACTGTCATGGCCGACCAAACGTCAGAAAAAACCATCACACTGCAGCCCAGCTGGAAGAATCATCTGCTCGGATATACCCTCTCCATTTTGTTCATCCCCCTTTTGGGTATTGGTTTAGTGGGACTCTACTTCGTATATAAGCGGCAAAAAAAGTACACCTACACATTTAGTGATACTCAGATTTCTTCGAAGGACACAAAATACCAACGTAATATTGATCTGGTTAATATTGAAGATGTTACTGTACAACAGGGTTGGCTACAGCAAAAGGCTTCCGTCGGGGATGTCATCCTTAAAACGACAGCAACATCTATGACGCTTCGTGGGATAACTAATCCGTTCGATTTAAAAGATAAGCTTGAACAAGCAATCTCTATTCAAAAAGAACTACAAAAGAAGAAAAAAAGGACCAAGCCCAAGCAACCCGACCGTAATCCCGGGACGATGGATCGCATGGATTATTTAACAGGACTTTGGCAACAGGGTTTGGTTTCGAATGATGACTTTGATAAAGAGAAAAAGCATTTTGAATAAGTAACAGATTAGATCCAATCCACATTTTCGATTCAAAACTCAATAATAAAAAGCGTTTTATAATCTACTTTCAACCCTCCTGTCCTATCTTGCTTCACGCAGCCAAGTTTCTCCCAAAAGTAACTCCTCTATATAGATTTGTGAGTAACAAAAAATAAAGTCCCCTTTGGAGAAAAGAGATTTAGGGGGATTGATAGCTCATCTCTTTAACAAATCTCATTAATACCGTGCCATTCTGGTTTTACGTTCTTTTACGGCCTCACATTTACATTAATTATTTGATTTATAAATATTTAGCAAAATAAAAAACAGGTACAAATCAAGTTATGTTCACATATCTACCTCGAACGCTATTACTATTTCTATTAACCCTATCCTTTTCAATTGGAGCTTTTGCCCAGCAAGCCAACTTTGAAGCGGCTGAGCGATTCACCCAAGATCGCATGGAAAAAATGACTGGCGACACCCAAATAAATCCCCAGTGGATTGAAGATCAAGATCGTTTTTGGTACAGCTACGAAAATCCATCCGGTACTCACTGGTATTTTGTAGATGCCCAAGATGGAGAAAAAAGTCCTCTTTTTGATCGCAAAGAAATGGCCGCTCAACTGTCAAAAACATTTAGCAAGACGTTCAATCACAAAAAGTTGGAGCTCAACGAATTTGAATATAACGTTAAAGATGGCCTGTTTACTTTTCACGTCGACAGTGTCAATTTTAAGTATAAACTCGAAAACCAAGAGCTCATCAAGGGGGATTCACTAAAAGAGGAGCCTGATGAGCGCTGGGCCACTTATTCTCCCGACAGCAGCTGGATTGCCTATGCTAAGAATCATAACCTTTATCTGATGAAGGCCGATGATCCGGACAGCACCGAGTTTCAGCTTACAGATGACGGCGAACGGTGGTATAGCTTTCAGGCTGATGCCGGAGATACTACCAGTAATGAGAAACTACGGTCCGTGGCCGAGTGGTTTGAAGATTCTAATAAGCTTTATGCCAAACGCACCGACCAGCGCGATGTCGAAGAACTCTGGGTCATTAACTCCCTAAAAGAACGTCCCGAGCTTGAAACCTACAAATATCCCATGCCGGGCGAAGAAAATGTGCCCCATTATGAAATGTGGGTATATAAAGCCGATACCCTCAAGGATACCGATGGCGTTAAGCTGGATACCGATAAAGAAGAATGGACGGATGAAGTTATAGGTGGTGCTTATTTCAACAACGGTGGCGTTTATACTGGGACCGGATCCGACTACCTATATATGCTGCGGCGTAATCGTGAGTGGAATAAAATTGATGTTCTGAAGTCCCACACCGAAACTGGTGAAACTGAAGTACTCTTCAGCGAAGAAAGCAATCCCTATTTCAATGTAATGCTGGCAAATCTGGCGATCATTAACGAAGGTGAAGAATATATCTGGTGGTCGGAACGCACGGGTTGGGGACAGTATTATTTGTATGATGAAAATGGAAACCTCAAAAATAAAATTACTGATGGTCACTTTGTTGCCGGCGATATTGCCAAAATTGATACGACCGATCGCACGCTCTACTTCGAGGGCTATGGACGCGAAGCTGACATGAATCCCTATTACTCACAGCTCTACAAGGTTAATTTTGACGGCTCTGATATGGAGCGGTTGACCCCCGAAAACGCCACCCATAGCATTAGTGCCTCAGATAAAGGCAATTATTTTGTAGACAATTATTCCCGGGTAGATCAGCCTACGCGTTCAGTACTTCGCGACGAAGACGGTGACATAATCACCACACTTGAAGAAACTGACGTAACTAGATTAAAGGAAACTGGATGGCAGGCCCCCGAAACGTTCAGCGTTAAGGCAGCCGACGATGCCACAAATTTACATGGCGTAATGTGGAAACCATTTGATTTCGACTCTACCAAAACCTATCCCATTATTACGTATGTATATCCTGGCCCACAGGTTGAGCCCTTCCCTATTGGCTTCCGTCACGTGGATGAAACGGCTCTGTCGCAACTTGGATTTATCGTGGTCGCCATGGGTCAGCGCGGAGGGAGTCCTATCCGAAGTAAATATTACCACAATTATGGATACGGCGACTTGCGCGACTATCCGCTTAAAGACAATAAATACGCGTTAGAACAGCTGGCGTCCCGACACTCATTTATCGATTTGGATAAAGTAGGAATTTACGGGCATTCTGGCGGCGGATTTATGAGTACCGCGGCACTACTGACATATCCCAATTTCTATAATGTAGCCGTATCTTCGGCCGGAAATCATGATAATAATATTTACAACTTGTGGTGGAGCGAAATTCATCATGGTGTAAAAGGTTTCGAAAAAGAAGTAGAAGCCGACAGTACGTCATCAGATTCAATTAAAACGGAAACTGAATTCAAATCAGAAATTGAAACCAATATTGATCTTGCGCAAAATCTTGAAGGACATCTTATGCTGGT
>JBEPWP010000214.1:0-3952 GCA_041642355.1 Fodinibius sp.
TGACCGGTTATTAAATTTTGATAACTCCACTCAGTTTTGATGGGGGCTGCGCTATCCGACTCTACAAAAGCCCGATCTAAAAAATGCAACGCCTGTGCTGTATCTTCGTTTGCCATAGATAAACGATAATTATCATGTGCAGTAGCGAAGTCAGAAACTACGTGCGGACACTCTTTTTCAAACAACGATCGCCTTCCAAAAATACGTCGTGCCACCTGTTGATCTACAGAATCAGTTTCAACGGCATCCAACACCACATGCCATTCATTTGTCAATGTATCCCAATCCTTTTGATAGGCTTGTTGCAAATCACCAGTCCTATATGCTTTCTTAAAAGAATCTATGGGATAGTGCTGCATCAAAAATCGCACAAATGATCCGCTGGTTGTATAATTGACACCCGAACGCCCACCGTAAAAACCCCATAAAGAAAAGGCTTGCTCCAATTCCTTTGCCGACGGATAGGGTTTCTCAGATACCACTATCTGGTTAATCGTAGAAGTGGATGAAGAACCACCATCGATAGCTACGGCAATACCCTCAATCAAACCGATGCTCCAGCTGGCGTTAAACCAATTGCCAAACTCTTTAGCTATCACATGAACCAGTTCATGTTTTAAGCTATTTCCAATCTGCTCTTTGGCAATATGCAGTTGATCCTGCTCCAACCAAACGGGCACGTAGCTGGTAAATTTAGCGCCCACCAACTGTTTTTTTTGCCAGGGATGTCCGTAGAGATAACTTTCAATTTTATCGGTCGAATCTCTGGCAGGCAATTCCAGTTTTTTAGAAATCTGATCGAAATAAAACTCATGCTCCTTTGCCAGCAAATCGATTTCCTCATCGTTGTACAGACGCTCATCATAATACAACTCGAAATGCTCCGTGGATTGATGTCCACCAAGTACATTTTGCAAATAAGTCCGTGGAGAATTTACTCCAAATTCGTTGAGTTGTGTATAGCTGATCAAAATAGCTACAACTGAAAACCCCACAATCCACTTTGCATATTGATCCCTATTAACTTCGGGAATATGCCAAAGCAGGGTGCCCCAAAACACGGTCAAAAGACGGAAAAAGATAGTTGCTCCATTTACACGCACGACTTCATCATAGATAGGTCCTGGCCAGCCGCCCCATACATGATTAAAAAAATAAACTTGTGGATAGGTTAGCAGCTCAATCAGCAAAATACCGATAGCTACAAATAGCAAAACGCTTACTACCATTAATTTAGACCACGGCAAACTAAATTTACGGATCAATCGCCCAATAGCATATCCGAAAAATACGCTGGGCAACGGGAAAAGCAACCAATAGCCTAATCCGTGAATGCTAAAACATCCGGTAAGCAGGGCTTTTATCAATAGGGGAAATCCCACCAAAAACAAATATCCGGCAATGCGTAAAGCAACATAAAAATCTTTTTCTGGGGATTGGTTTGTTGCCCGAATACCCGCCCAGAAACATCCAATAAGAGAAACAAGCATTGCAGACTCGATATGGAAATCCCCCACCAGTGGAATAAAGAGCAGGAAAATCCCAATAAAAATTGGTGCGGCTATATAATGCTTGTTTTCTATCCTGTTATTCATGAAATGTAATGTAATAGAGAGCCATGAAATGACAAAAGTCAGACGTGATCCTCGTTTCACTTTTTACCTTTCCCATTTCGCTCAGCGTAAACAGGCCCAATATATCCAGTAGATCAGCACAAATTGCAGTGGCAAACGGGCAATGGTTGCAAGACTAAATAATGAAGTATATCCTGATTTTCGAACTGACTCCGCAGTCATATTAACATTCGCTGGGAAAACGCCGATAAGCAACAAGATCAATCCCGAGCCAGCCCACACTTGTGTTCTTTCAAAGAGTATTCCCAATCCGCCAATAATTTCTGCTGCCCCACTGATATAGACCATCGCCAGATGCCAGGGAATAACATCTGGCATAATTTTGACAAATATCTGTGGCCTTACGAAATGGAGAATCCCTGTAATCAGAAAAAGTCCAGCAATAATATATCGGTGCGTTTCCAGGGACAATCCCATAGCAGTTTATTTTTGAAATAAGGTAGAAAGCACAAACCAGATATTTTCTTTGCGCTCCATCAGGCGTCTTTTAAAGTAGGGGAACCACATAGTACCAAAAGGAACATAGACACGAGCATTATAGCCATTGGAAGCAAAATCTTCCATAGTCTCCTGCCGTAATCCATAAAGCATCTGGAACTCAAAACGAGATTTCCCTATACCATTCTTTTCGGTGTAGCGCTTTGTCCAGTTTACGAGCTTATCATCATGGGTAGCAATACGCGGGTAAGGAGTTTTCTCCAGCAACACTTTTGCGTAATCTTTGAAAGCCTCACGGATATCGCTCATATCCTGCAGGGCAATACGCGCCGGTTCGTTATAAGCCCCTTTACAAAGCCGAACGTCGGCCCCCATTTCAGCCAACTCATCAATGTCATCCTTACTCCGATGTAGATAGGCTTGTATGACTATTCCTACATGTTTGCCATATTCTTGAAAGGCTTCTTTAAAAATATCGATCGTTACCTGCGTATAATCCGAACCCTCCATATCAATTCGAACAAACTGATCATTTTCCCGTGCTACTTCCAGTAGTTTAAACAGGTTATTTTTGCAATATCCCTGATCGATATCCAGCCCCATCATCGTGAGCTTAATCGAAATGGTACTATTTAATCCTGAATCGTCAATATCATTTAAAAGCTGAATATAATTCTCTACTGTTTCATCGGCCATCTGCCGATCCTCAACATTTTCCCCCAGTAAATCAAGGGTAACGTTAATATCTTTGTTATTAAGGACTTTTACTTTTGGGATGGCTTTATCAAACGTTTCTCCAGCTACAAAGCGCTTGGCAAGTGCAAATGGTAATTTCATAATTGTCTGTCAGTTTTTCTTTTTCTAAAGCTATCTGAAAATAATGAATTGAAGGCAGCTCTCCTACCTTCAAACCTTTCTTGAAATTACAATTTTTGAAACACTTCCAGCCCTATCTCGTAGTGCTAAGCCCTGATCCCTCAATTTAAAATGGAGTTATTATGAGTACCCGCAAAGTTTATTTAACGAAAGTCACGCTAGCCTTAATTACATCACTGATCATAAGCCTTTTAGTGATGAGCACCTCACATGCTTTTGCCAATTCAACGATTCAAGATGAGCCCTTTCTTGTCAAAGAATTTGAAATTGATGCACCTGGTGAACTTCAAGTTCGCACATCTGGTGGTCATATCACTGTTGAAGGAACAAATACAGATACAGTTCGAGTAGAAATGTTTGTCCGGCAGGATGGGCAAAATCTTACTTCCGCAGATTACAACCTAGATCAGTGGGAGATTGATGTCACTCAATCCGGGAATGCCATTCAGGCCATCGCCAAGCATAAAAACAATAATATCTGGTCATCATGGAATAATGATAAGGTATCGATTTCCTTTGTTGTATATACACCAAGAGAGTTTAGCACCAATTTAAAAACTAGTGGTGGTCATATTAATGCTAAAGGACTTGAAGGCGACCAAAACATTAGCACAAGCGGCGGTCACTTGAATCTCACAAATCTCAAAGGTACGATCAAAGCTAAAACCTCTGGAGGACACATTGACCTCTCTGAGCTAGAAGGTAACCTAAATATAAAAACAAGTGGAGGACATATTAATGCAAAAGCCGTTGCTGGCACACTATATGCTAATACTAGTGGAGGTCATATAACTCTTAAAGACACCAACGGAAGTGTAAAAGCTGCCACAAGTGGTGGAAGTATTACAGCTGTTCTCAAAAGTATAGATCAGTTTGCAGAGCTTAAAACAAGCGGTGGCGATGTAGATATCACTATCCCCGAAAATATTAGTGCTAACTTAAAGCTCAAAGGGACCTTTGTTCAAGGATCCTTTAATAACTTCTCCGGTGAAATGGAAGACAAC
>JBEPWP010000215.1:0-3908 GCA_041642355.1 Fodinibius sp.
TGGAGGGATTAAAGGGATTGGGATAGTTCGGTTTTATTTTAACCTCCTTGGGTAAAAATTCTTCCTGCTGGTTCTTAATATAGCGGGTATCTCCAACTACCAGTACCATTGAGGTTTCTTCTTTTTCCGGAATAATTGTTACATCCTTTTGATTATCTAAACGGTACTTACGGCCCGATTCTATATCTAATAGTGCCAGTTGTATGCCGGGATTATTGTCCCATCCTTCAGCCTTAATAGTAACGGGTTCCTTTGGAGTTGCCGATAAAATTATTTCTTCTCGATGTTCCTGCTTGTTTTTATTTCTGTAAATATGAGCTAATGAGTGGTATCTTGAAGCTTCCTTCTTTTCTGTATCGGCGGCAAATCGCAGGGAGGCGCCTTCAAATCTGGAGGGCGGAGCTACAATATCAGTGTGGGATTTTTCATCATTTATAAATGTAAGGTGGCTAGAGGATGTTTGCTCTCCATCTTTTTGAGTAATGAGTTGAAGTTTGGTTTGTTGTGTTTCTGTTTTTTGTTTGGAAGTCGTCTCCTCATAGGGAATTAGCAAATTATCTAATCCTTGATCGTTCAAAAAGTAAAAAGCTTCTCCGGACTGAGCCGATGTAAAGTTATCAGCCTGACTATAGTCACCGTCAAATCTCCAGAGGGATTGGAGGTTACCGCCATTAGTATCTGAAACTTTGCTCCAGGCTACATCGGTGTGCAGTGGATTGGATATAATATTCCAGCCCTCATGCAGCGGAATAGATGCCTGATTATTATCGTTAAGCTCTACGGTGGGGACGGTCTGCTGGTACGTAAAATCTTTTTTGCTTGTGACCCAGAAGCCATTGCCGGGTTGCATATCAAACGTAGAACTTCCGTCATATTTAACCCAATAATTCTCATCCTGTCCGTTATCCCAGAACGCCTGCCAGTCAACACTTGGCTCACCACGTAATAGGTCAGATAATCCTTGATCTGTATTACCAGGTAGGGCTACCAATCGGTAATCGTTGACGGAGGAGGCCTCGCTAAAGGTTCTTGAGATATCCAAGGCTATTTGTGTAGGGACAAAGCTGAGCAGATCTTCGGCAGGTGCCTCAAACTTTTGTGTGGTATATATATGAAATTCCCCGGCATTCATCGTTAATGTTGTGTCGGTATTATTCACCGATAGTGTATCCCCGGAAAAGAAATCATACCAATCACCAGCTTGGGTAAACTGCGGCTGCATCTCGGTATCCGTAACTCCAAAATTACCAGCAATCGTTACTTCCATCTCCGGATGGCTGATTGTAATACGCTTAGTGACATCGTCAACATCCATCGCAACATCGGAGGTTTCAGAGGTAAAAGCTGCGTGCGAATTACGGAGTCGGATGAGCGCCTGGTAGGTATCGTAAAGTTTTTTGCGTTCCTCATTCTCGTAATACTCCCAGCGAATAGGTTTCTCTCCCGTCCGTCCGTTTTCGTTGATATCAACCTCGTACCCCAGTTCTCCAAACTGCCAGAACATCTTGGGACCCGGTACGGTGAAGAAGAAGGCCGAAGATAGCTTAATCCGATTTAAGGCCTTGTTGAGCTCGGTGATATCATAGGAACCACTGCCATTGCTGTTGCCATAATTGAGGTTTTCGTACATGAGGCGCTGTTCGTCATGGCTTTCCATATATCCCACTAAGTTGGGATTACTCCAGTTTCGGTTCTTATGATAGACTCCCGAGAAATCACTTTCATCCTGATATCCCATGGCGGATTGTTTGTAATTGTGATGCATATTGCCCCAGAGCAGCATGCCGTAGTCGGCCAATTCCTGTTCTTCACTGTTATCAGTTAGATGTTCCAGGATTACATAAGAAGAATCGTCCACCACCCATTGCCGGTCGGCCATGCGTTTTAAAATTCGAATGCGATCCTCGTCACGAGCCCAGCCTTCTCCGGCATTTTGCGTAAAGCCCTTGGTAAAATCAAATCGATAGCCGTCGGCATTAAACTCCTCCAGCCAGTAGCGGGTCACCCGATCTACGTAGTACTGGGTAGCTTGGGATTCGTGATTGAAATCGTACCCCCAGGAATAATCTGGATTTGGTGAACTTATATTAAGGTATGGGTTATCAGTAGTAGGCTGACCATAATCGCCCTCATTCCAGAGTCGGACCAGGGGAGACTGCCCGTACACGTGATTTAAGACAATATCCAATATAACCGCCATGTCGCGGGAGTGGGCCTCGTCGATAAAGGCTTTAAGGTCTTCGGCCGGACCATAATACTTGTCGGGTGCTAAAAGGAAGGCCGAATTATATCCCCAGCTGATATTTCCCTCAAACTCCATCACCGGCATCAGCTCAATAGCATTAACGCCCAGCCGGTCGAGATAATCGAGGGTGTCGGTCAGCGTTTGGTAATCGTGATTTTCTACAAAGTCCCGAACCAGCAATTCGTATACGACCAGTCCATCTTTCTCGGGACGATCATAGTTTTGGTGCTGCCACTGGTACTCCGTTTTACCGGGCTGCATAACGCCTACACTAAAATCCGTCTTATCGGCAGGATAGGGTTTTAAATTTGGATACGTTGCTTCGCTGATATACTGATCATCGGGTTGTAAAACTTTTTCGGAATAGGGGTCGGCTACACGTATTTCTCCGTCCACAAAATATTGGAAACCGTATTCTTCACCTGCTGAAATACCATCAGAGGCATCAAGTTCAATCCAGAAGTAACTGCTGTCGGGATTAACTACCTCTTTATTCATAAAGTAATTGGGGTCAATTTCCCAATTATTAAAATCCCCAATGACATAAACAAAGTCTTTATTTGGGGCAAAAAGGGAGAGCCGAACGGTGGTATCATCTGCATAAGTGATACCGTCTTGCAGCCCCTGCGGACGTGCTTGCTCGTTTACTTGTGGGTTTACTACCAGTTGTTTCGTTTCTTGGGCAGTATTTGTGCCATCAGTACCTTCCAGCCTGATCGAATAGCTGCCGGGCGTTTGTGCATTGTAATTGTATTTTAACGTATCATTGGTGACATCAGTAACCGGTTGGTCATTAATAAAAAGGGAAAGTTTCTCATTGCCAGTGTCAGTTGATGCAATTCCTTCTATAGTAACGGTACTGTTTTGCGAGGTAAAAGCAGGATTGTCAGCAGGGGAAGTAATACGTACATTAAATTCGTTTTGCGAGACCTCGGCAAAAATATCTTCATTGCCTTCGGCTTTTCCTTCTATATATTGGTCTTCACTATTGGGTTCGGCACTTCTAAAAACAAAAGCTAACTTCTCAATTACTTCATTTTCTGGCACTCCATAATAATCTCGAATGTTTGGAGTAATTTCTAAGGTGTAAAGATTGGGGTTATTTTCATCTCGTTCCATTAAGTATTTAGAATCATTATCGCCCCAATTTGAGTCGTACTTCCAGTCAGCCCCATCGGTACTTTGATCGGTTATAACGCCCGTATGAGCATACACATCCCCGGTATATCCTTCCAATTCACCGGTACCTTCGGTAGCGTCAAAAGTAATGGTTACCGACTGGTCGGCCGTGGGAAATTCGGGAGTGGTGGTAATAACCTGGGCATTAACAAGCGAAAATAGACCCAGAATAAATAAGAGGGTAGTGGTTATACGTCGCATAGAAAAGTAGAGTTAATAAAAAAGCCCACCCATCATTTGGATGAGTGGGCTTTTGGTAACGAGAGTTAATTAAACGTTAATTCTGATTGAGCTCATACGTATAAGGCGCTTCACTCAGATCAAGAATAACCGTGTAGTTTCCGGCTTGATCTACAACAATATTTCCACCGCCTTGGTCAAGCATACCGTCACCTTCGTCATCACCGTAATCTAAATTCCAGGCATCATTAGCGCGGAATTTCATTTCACCGGCTGAGAGATCGGTAGTGATCGTCCATACCTT
>JBEPWP010000216.1:0-3898 GCA_041642355.1 Fodinibius sp.
CGATTATCATTTAATTATCCGATTAAGCAAGAGAGTTTGCGATCGGGGTTAGAGGGGTATCAATATTATACGGTTTCTATTGAAGGCACGATGGATGCGGATGGACATTTCCGAAAATTTATACATCTCGACTTTGAGTACAGTAGTGCGTGCCCGTGTTCATATGAACTTTCCGAACATGCGCGAGATACCCGGGAAGTTGCAAGTATTCCTCACAGTCAGCGCAGTGTTGCTAATTTAACCGTTGAACTTAATGAGGAAATATTTGTCGAAGATTTAGTTAACCATTGCCAGGAAGCGCTAATGACGGAGACTCAAGTAATGGTTAAGCGTGAAGATGAGCAGGCTTTTGCCGAGATGAATGGGGCATACCAAAAATTTGTGGAAGATGCGGCGCGCCTTTTATATGAGCAGTTGAATGATGAGGATCGTATCCATGATTTTGTAATTCGCTGTACGCATATGGAAAGTTTGCATAGCCATGATGCGGTAAGCAGAATCTGCAAAGGCGTAAAAAACGGTCTACGTTAGAAATTTGAAATTTATTGAAATGAAAAAGCCCTGAACTTTAATCGAGTTCAGGGCTTTTTAGTTATTTAAACTGTCGAGATTGAGGAATTATTTGGATTGTAAGTGAATTGCTGGTGAATCACTTTGCAGATAAAACCGGGTACTTTGTGAACCTACGTGTATTTTAAAGTATCCTTCCTCAAGAATATGCTTTCCACTAAAGTCGGGATAACCTAAATGTTTTTTAGGATTAATCTTGAACGTTACTTTTTGCTGTTCTCCAGGTTTTAGTTGTATCCTTTCAAAGTGGGTTAATTCTTTTACCGGTCTGGTAATACGTCCAACCTCATCCGTGATGTACCAAAGTGCAGTTTCAGTGCCCACTCGATCTCCGGAATTAGTTACAGTTACAGTAGCCGTTATTTGTTGGCTATCGGTTAATGTAGTGTCGCTAAGTGATAGACTATCATAAGAAAATTCCGTGTAACTAAGGCCGTGACCAAAATTCCAGAGAGCCGTTGTCTTATTGGCTTGCTCGATATTATTGGCAATGTCGGCATCAAAATAGTAAACGGCACTTGATTTGTGATTATACGGTGCAAAGTGACCTACAAATTGTGGATAGGAGAATGGAAGTTTGCCACTGGGATTGTAATCACCGCTCAATACATCAGCAATAGCTTCGGCCCCTTCAAATCCGGGCAATCCGGCCCAGATTATAGCTTCCGTTTCATCCACAATATCAGTAATAACACGGGGACGCCCCTCAACCAATACTAGAGCTGTAGGTTTATCAGATTGATTTACTGTTCGAATTAAATCTAACTGATCTTCTGGAAGTTTTAGGTTGGAGATATTGCCGACGAACTCTGTGTATGGTTCTTCACCTGCCGCAATAATAACGGCATCAGAATTATTTAGGGCTTCATTAAAATGGGATCTTTGATCTGAATCTGCTGGCCCGATTGAGTCAATAGTTACAATCTCAGTTTCAGAGAATTTCTGTGCAATAGCCTTGCTTATTGTTTGCATTGATTCTGGATAGCGATCTTCAGAAGCTCCCTGCCATGCTAATGTCCACCCACCCGAAAGATTCTTTTTGCTTTTAGCTGATGGACCTACAACCAAAATTTGATCTAATTCTTTTGAAAAGGGCAGGGTATTATCAGCATTTTTGAGAAGCACCATTGATTCTCTGGCTGCCTTGAGCGCTTTATTTTTATGAGAATCACTTCCAATATTATCCAAACCCTTACCGGATGGGTACGGATGTTCAAATAGCCCCAATTCAAACTTTAGCTTTAGAATGCGACGTACAGATTTATCAAGGCGTTCCTCACTGATTCTTCCTTTTTCAACTAGTTTTAGTAAGCTCTCATTGAATTCCAATGATTCGGGAGTCATGCTCATGTCGATACCTGCCTGTACTGACTGGTAGGTAGCCTCATCATAATTTTGTGCTGTTTTATGATAATCAACGAGCTTTCCGATATCGGCCCAGTCGGTTAAAATAACTCCTTCAAACCCCATCTCATCTCGAAGTAAATCACCCAAAAGATATTTAGAGCTATGAACTGGTATACCGTTGATTTCAGCACTGTTAACCATGATTGTTTTAACTCCTTCATCGATGGCAGTTTGAAAAGGAGGTCGATGAAATTCATGAATGGTTTGCATCGAAAGATCTACCGGGGTGCGGTCCCAGCCCGATCGGGGAACAGAATATCCCAGGAAATGTTTGGCTGTTGCAGCAAGCCCGTAAGGAGCAATATTTTCATGTTTTTGTTGATATCCCTCTACATAGGCCGTACCAAGTTCAGAGGCCAAGTAGGGATCTTCGCCAAATGTTTCGTACTGCCTAGCCCAGTATGGATTTTGACCGAGATCTAATACTGGGGCAAAGTTCCAGGTATGTCCCAATGGGGCAGATTCAAGTGCTGTAATGCGACCGTTTTGGAAGGAATTTTCGGGATTAAAAGTAGCTCCAATATTTATGTTATGTGGGAAGATAGTGCTGTTTTGTACGTAGCTGGCTCCATGGATATGGTCAATGCCATAAATAATGGGAATACCCAATCTGGTTTCTTCCACAGCGATTTTTTGAAGTTCTCGTGTATATTCAAGCCATTGTTCCGGTGGCACAGCTTCACCATTGAGGAAGGAGCCAATATGATGATTCACTAATAAATTTTTGGCCTTCTGTGGATCTAAATTAACATCACGCTGAACTCCGGTGTTGTTAATAAGTGTGATGTTGAGTTGCGTCATTTGGCCTACTTTTTCTTCAACAGTCATACGACTGAGCAGGTCATCTACGCGTTCTTCTAAAGGGCTCTCAGGATTAAGGTAGGTTTGACCTGAGGCAATAGTAAAACTTCCCAATAAAAGTAAGAAGCTAACAAATGAGGAAATTAGAAAAGAAGCCCCTCTTTGTAACTGGCGAATTGAAAGAAATGATTGAAAATCCATAGACGTCGTATTCTGAAATTTGAAATTATATATAGCATACTCCTGAATTTATTTACGCAGAAGTAATTGAAATTTCAGAACGACGGAACACCTCGAAGCTACGACAAGATTTTACAACTATCAAGAGAGGAGTAAAACTTGCATAGTTCTAGGACTCTTATATGTTTTTAAACCTTTTTTAAGAAGACTAGTGAGATTATTTATTTAAATAATATTTAAATCTCACATACATGATAGTATTTAAATAAGAGTTTTTTGTCTTAAAATTTGTATGTTATTTAAGTATAAAATGCCGAATGTTACTGGTATAAATCAATGAGCGCTAATCAGGTTAATTACAATAATTTAAAGCCGATAGAGCTTTGGGAAAAGCTTTGCGAAGGAGATAAAAAAGCATTGGGTGTTCTTTTTAATGATCACTTTGATGCTCTTTATAGCTACGGCTATCGCATAATTTCCAATACTGATTTGGTTCGTGATTCAATACAGGAGGTCTTTTATAATCTTTGGAAATATCGAAATAATCTTGATCAACCAGCTTCTGTTGAAGCTTATCTGTTTATATCTCTTCGCCGTCAACTTCTTCGGAAAAAGAAAAATATAAAACGTAGGGAGGATATAGATAAAAAGTATTTTTCAGAAGAGTTTGATGCATTATTGAACTACCAGGGCTGGCAAGAGGCATTAGATTTCGAAGAAGATGTAAATGGTGATTTAGAGGAGGCGGTTACAGAACTTACCCCACGTCAGAGAGAAGTGATTTATTTAAAATTTTTTGAAGGCCTATCTACACAAGAGCTTGCTGATATTCTGCAAATCCGCGCACAAAGCATCTATAATTTGGTGCATGATGCTTTGGAAAATTTACGAATATTCTTGGATGAATGACTCCTATACCCAAAAAATGAATACTGTAATT
>JBEPWP010000217.1:0-853 GCA_041642355.1 Fodinibius sp.
ATCCCCTAATTTTGATCTGATGATCGGCTCGTCCCAGAAACTAAATGTCGTCATCTTCATTGTAAAAACCGAGATCTCCTGTTTTATAGAAAAGTTGTTTTTTGCTGTCTTTGACATCTAATTCAATAAAAACTTTGCTTGTAAGATCCGGACGACCTATATATCCCAGTGCCAGGTTTCTTCCCGACAGAAATAATTCGCCCGTACTCCCCTTTTCAGCCGGTTTCATCTCCTCATTCAGGATATGGACATCGCAATTTTTTATCGGCTTTCCAATCGGTGGCAAGTCTGGCCATTTGGCGGGATTCTTATCTAATAAATAGGCAGAAATAACATGCGTTTCCGATGGGCCATATTGATTTTCCAATATCGTCCCAGTCATTTCAGAAAAGAAATTACGGATACCAGAATCTACTCGCAGCTGCTCACCCGCCGTAATAATTTCACTCAAAAATGATGGAAATGTATTAGTGCTAATAGCAACCTCAACGATACTGCGAAGAGCTACAAACGGGATAAAGAGCCGTTCGATTTTTAACTTATCCAGTAGTGAAAGCAAAATTCTTGGGTCACGACGTTGCTCGTCATCAATCAAACAAAGTGTTCCTCCCGAAGCAAGTGTAGTGGCAATTTCCTGGAAGGAGACATCAAAGCTAATACTTGAATACTGCAATACACGTGCTTTTTGCTTAAAATACGGGCGTTCCAGTTGCCAATCGATCAGGTTTGCCAAGGCGCGATGGGGCATCTCAATCCCTTTTGGACGACCGGTAGAACCCGAAGTGAAAATAATATAAGCGATATCATTTCCTTTTACATCAACCGGAAGAAATGGGGATGAATTCTGCTGAAT
>JBEPWP010000217.1:863-3885 GCA_041642355.1 Fodinibius sp.
AAGCTCATCCCAGTACACTACTTTGCTCAAAGAAGAATTAAATTGCCCGGCAAATTTTCGATGTGCAAGCAATAACTTCATCTGTGCATCTTCTTGCATCATTTGAAGTCGATCAGATGGATAGTTCGGATCCAAAGGCACATAGGCGGCTCCAGCCTTAAGAATACCTATCAGGCAAGCGATCATCTCCGGCGAACGCTCAAGGCAAATTCCTATACGGTCTCCCTTCTTCACTCCTGCAAACTGCAAATATGAAGCTATTTTTTCGCTGAGTTTATTCAGCTCCAGATAGGTAAACTCTTTTGTCCCAAACCTTAACGCTGTTGACGTTTCATGCTGTCCAAAACCGTAATCCAGCCAGTTATTTACTGTGTTATAAACTGACACCGAACCATTAACTTGAACTTTTCCTATATCTTTCTGGTGGAAATTAAAATTATCCATTCGATACCGGCACCCTTTTATTTTGAGTATGACCTACCTGTGTACCAAAATGCTCTCTCTGTTTCCTTAAAAGGTCATCAATAATTCTTCCTTTAGGAACCTCTACATCATTATAAGTCAGCGCTTCATCTTTCTTAATATCTCTTGTTAAAATACATCCTTCAGCCACACCGAGTGGTAGTAATTGTTCTGCTTCTACTACGTCTGAATTCTCACACTCACCGTATGTCATATAATGTCCAATACCATCAATCTTTTCGCCTGCTTTTAAATCTTTTTTAGCTATTGCTATCACCTCAACCTCTGGGGCCCCAATTGGAGTGATCGTCGCGTCATCAAACAAAACAGCTCTAGCCACCGTATTCGGTACCTCAAAATGGCACAAGTGATATGGCGTATAAAAACAGTAATAAGGCCCTTCTCCTAACTTATATAATTTCAGGTAATGCTTTTGTAATACGTTCTGTGGTGTTTTCCCTGTTATGAAATTAATGATTTTCTCATCAATCTTCAGATCATCCAGGAAATCTGAATACCATTTTTCTTTTCTATGCAATGTTGATTTTATATTACTCGTTTTATCAACAAAATCCTCAGCACGTTTCCCAGTTATTTTAAAAAGATCTTTATTTGTAGGAAAAAAATACAGAAAAGCTATAGAGATAAATAACAAACATCCCGCAACAAAAGACACTACAAAAACTAACAACTCAGTACTCTCAATAAACTCTTGACGTTTTTGGAGCATAAAGATATTATAAGCCAGATTAAAAATAAAAATACCAGGAAGCAGACTGTTATTAATACAAAATTTAAAAAAAGGTCGAGATAACGTTGCAATAAACGGATACTTAGGTCCTATACGTATATAGCTATAGGTATGGAATGCCATAATAAACCCGCCTAATCCGAAACCAAGTAAAAGAAATGATAAAAAACTCGATTCTCCTAGGTATTCAGGAGAAAGGAATAGAAACTGCAACCCGAAAGACTGACCAAAATAACCATTAATGATACTAAACAAAAGTACCCAATATATCAGCACAATTATATTGTACTTAAAATGGGACAATAACAAGTGAATAGGGAAAAAATCCCTTATACCTTTTACTATTTTCTTTAGTCGCTGCATTAACTACTTCTGTTGGTTATTTTTAGCATTAATAAAATCCAAAACTAGTAATGCTAGTGTTTTACCAACAATATTCCTCTCAGTATCATTATTTGGAGCACCTTCAGGAAGGTGAAAATATTTCACAAAATCGATATTAGCCAACGAACGAACATACTGACGGGCTTGTATCAGTGAACATCCAAAAGGAGAACTTGCACTCGAAGGCATAAGTTGAATTACATCAAGGTCCAATTCTAATCCAGTAGGAAGTTTTTCACTAATTATTGCCTCCTTGATGTTTCTGATATTTTCACCCCACTTTTTTTCATCGTCAATAAATTCTTCCATAAAAAAGTAATCATGACCTTCCTTGTCTAAACGTTTTAAATTCTCTTCAGAATTATAAGACTGCTGCAGACCTAATACTCTGTATGTATCTATAAAACCATTACTATAAGCATACGAAAATGGATTACCACTATGCCTTCCTTCAAGTTTGCGATAATCAGCATGGGCATCTAAATTCACAACATTTATTTTTTTACCTAATTTTTCACTTGTGTACTTGATTAACGGATATGCGTTATTATGCCCCCCACCGATAACAATTGGGATCTGTTTTTCGTTTAAAAACTCAGACAATACCTGTTCAACAAAAATATCTAATTCTGCTATTGCTACTCTGTATTCTGGTTCATGAAAAGCTTCTGTTAATTCTATTCGTCCAAGAAAAGCAACATTTTCTCCGCTAAAAAAACGATTCGACTGTATGTTAAAGAATGAATTACAAAACGCATCAAACCCATTTTCTGCACCTGGGTTTCCTAGGTTAGCTTCAGGACCTATCGACTCTTCTATCCCCAATATAATATACTCTGCATCCTCTAAAACACCAAAACGTTCTCCTATTTTCTCTTCACCTTCCCGACATTTAACACAACCATTTGTCAATTCAGGAGTCCATTTTTTAAACTGGAAATTTTGATTGCTACTTTTCATGATTTTTCTAATAATTTTACGAATGCTGTTGGTGGTGCAATAGGCCGTTTAGTTGTTTTGGAAACAAAAACTAATGTTGTTGATGCTTCTGCCACAACCTGCTTACTTTCATTCATTATCTGATACTTAAAATACAATCGCGTGCCATTTAATTCAGTAATATGGGTTATAACTGTTAATAAATCATCATATTTAGCAGGTATTTTATAGCTGATATTATATTCGCTAACAGGCATCATCACCCCCTCTTCTTCCATCGACTTATAAGACATCCCCAATTCGCGCAATGCTTCAACTCTTCCGATTTCACAAAACTGTGCGTAATTTCCATAGTAACAATACCCCATCTGATCCGTTTCAGCATAACGAACTCTTACTTTAGTTTCATTTTTATGAAAGAAATTCATTTATTTTTCAATAATTAAATGTGTATATCTCCAAAACTTCTTTATATTCGTTGCAAAA
>JBEPWP010000218.1:0-3876 GCA_041642355.1 Fodinibius sp.
CTGGATCCCCGTAGAAACAAAAAACATTTTTGCCCCTGAATCCTTCAAAATATACTCGCATTGTTTAGGTGGCAACGAGGTGTAAATAGACACATTTATTGCCCCAATAAGTTGCAAGGATAAATCAACCAAAGCCCATTCATAGCGGTTTTCGCTAAGGATGGCTACACGGTCGCCGGCTTCAATACCATGCTTAACCATATAGGCAGAGAGCGTATATGCATCCTCCTGAACCTCATCCCAGGTAATCGTCTCATAAGGCTCATCGGTTTTCGGTTTTCGCGCAAAAGCCGTCTTGTCGGTCCCCTTATATTTTTTGGATAGATTGAGGAACAGTTCGGTCAACGTTTCAAAAGCTACAACTGTGGGCATAAAACTAAAATTAATTACTATTTAAACCTCTGATCACGAATTATTTATACAGCTCGAATATAACATTCTGAATTGAAAATTCAGCACCCACCAATATTTGTTGTTTTTGACATTCCTAAACGACACTGAATGAATTTTTTTAGGAAGTCCAATTCCTTATATTAAAAGAAAAATTTGATCCTCTTTTTATGGCTCATCCGGCAAGCGAAGAAACAATTGATTTAGTTAAGGAGATTTTTAGCTCATATCTTAAAGAGCACAACCAACGGCAAACCCCCGAGCGTTTCATGGTCCTCGAAGAAATTTACCGGGCCGACGGGCATTTTGACGCCGACGATATCTTCTTCAACATGAAGGAAGGCGGCACGCGTGTGTCACGGGCAACAGTCTATAACACCCTCGATCTTTTAGTGGAATGTGGATTAGTGCAGCGCCAGCAATTTGGCGAAAACCAGTACTATTACGAGCGAGCCTATGCCTACCAACAACACGATCACATCATCTGCAAAAAATGCGGAAAGGTGTTAGAATTCTGTGATCCCCGTATCCAAGAAATCAAAACGATGATGGAAAAAATCCATAAGTTTAACATCACCGGACATTCGCTCCACTTTTTTGGCACCTGTCAGGACAAAGAAGCCTGTGAGAAACGACAGCAAGAACAAGTAGGTAAAAAGAAATCAAAAGTGCAGTCTTAGAATAACTTTGCCATTTGTCGGATGATAATTCCCGCCCGTTCTCACCATCTGTCAGCTATTAATGACATTTATAACCAGGCAGTTGCAGATGGTTTTAAAACGGCCCACACCCAACCCGTTTCTCTAGATGAACGCCAAAAATGGTTTGCCGGACATTCCCCCGAAACCTACCCCGTTTTTGTCTATGTAGATGATAACTCTGTGCTCGGCTGGCTCTCGGTATCCTCGTACAACAAAAATCGGCAGGCTTTGTCCGATGTAGTTGAGGTAAGCTACTATGTAGATTATAACCATCATAACAAAGGCATTGCTTCGGCATTGATGGAGCATGGACTGCAGTTTTGCCAAGAATTTGGGTATCGAACAGCAGTTGCCATTTTAGTTAGTGATAATGAATCCAGCATAGCCCTTCTCGAAAAGTTTGGGTTTGCCGAAGCGGGACGTATTCCCAACGGACTCAATTTTGACGGTGAATTTCGAGATCATCTTTACATGTACCGCAAGATATAATCCTCATCCAAAGAAAAAACTTTTCCGTAGCTCCCCTTTTTGAAACGTCCTTAAGAAATCTAGTCTTATAATATAAAAGGTCCCGAAGCGGAGCTACGGGACCAGATTAATTGCTACTAATTTTCTCGTTCCGTTGCTCCGCTGCGGAACGTCCTTTCATATCCAAATAAAAAGTTTATGAGTTTTAATCCGTCAAATAAGCCGGTTGGGCACCACAGCTACACTGAATATGGTTGTGTCCATCACCCTCAGTATTCGAATGCCAGTCGAAATCAGAAGGATAGCCCTCCTGCTCCCACCAAAACGGCAAGCGCACTTGCTCAGTCGGTGCAATTTGATTCATCGTAGCTGTTTCATACAGCCGACCATTCATCATCGTATGCGTTACGTTTTCAGTATCGCGAATATTTTCCAAAGGATTGCCATCAATCACAATCAGGTCGGCCAGCTTGCCCTCTTCAATAGAACCAAGCTCGTGATCCATCTCCAGGTAACGGGCGCCGTTAATCGTCGCCACTTCGAGAGCTTCCATCTCACTCATACCGCCTTGATGCATCATCCAGAGCTCCCAATGAGCACCGAGACCTTGCAACTGACCGTGTGCTCCAAGATTCACATTCACGCCCTTATCACCCAGATTATTAGCCGTAGCAGCACTCAGGATATGTCCCTGCTCGTATTCCTCCTGCGGCACCATGGTACGATGACGTGATCGCGAATCAACGATACTCCGCGGAGTAAAGTTGAGCAAACGATCCTTCTCCCATACTTTAGTATTCTGATACCAGTAGTACTCCCCGCTCATGCTTCCGTAATTTACGACCAGCGTGGGCGTATAATCCGTTTCGCTTTCGCTCCAAAGCGTATGTACATCCTTATACACCGGATAAACGGGAATATTGTGCTCAATTCCGGTGTGTCCGTCCATGATCATACTCATATTATGCGTAAACGTAGATCCGCCCTCCGGCATTACCATCATTTCGAGCTCACGGGCCGCCTTAATGACCTTCTGACGCTGATCGCGACGCGGTTGATTGTAGCTTTTCACCGAAAAGGCTCCAAACGCTTTCGTCCGCTCAAGCGCCGAAACGGCATCATCATAATCTTCAATAACTGCTTTGTATTCAGCCTCAGCCCCATACAAAATACGTCCCGTTGAAAAGATACGCGGACCTACCATGTTGCCGGCCTTTACCGCTTCGGAATGAGAGAAAACCATTTCAGTGTTGGATGAAGGATCGTGTGCGGTTGTCACACCGTAAGCCAAATTTGCAAAATATTCCCACTGCTGCTGGGGACTGAGTCCCTCCCGGAAATTCCCGATATGCGCATGTACATCCACAAATCCTGGCATCACGGTTTTGCCTTCTACGTCGATAACTTTTGCATTAGATGGGACCTCAACATCACTATCCGATCCAATTTCTTCAATTCGATTCTCTCGAATCAAAACAGTACCCTTTTCAATCACTTCCCCATCATTCATTGTAATAATATGGGCGTTCGTTAAGGCTATGGTTCCATTTGGTTTGTCGGATTCAATTTCCAGCCCGATATCAAGGCCTTCATTGGTATCCAAGGGCAAGTCATCATCTGCATCCCCAGCCAAAAAGTCGAAGGCATTTTCAAGCTCTACCGAGAAATACTCCTGTCCGAGCGTCCAGTGCAGCTGCTCTCCGTCACCCGACCAGTGCAAATTATAGCCCGCATCTTCGGCCACATCCGTAACAGGAATCGCCTGCGTATTGGCACTCAGATCAATCCCTTTGCCGGCCTCGGGCATCGGCGCTACATATACTTTAAAAAGATGATTAAAAGCCACCCACTTATTATCGGGACTTGGGACAAAATTGTTGCCGTATTTTGAAGTAAAATGCACGCGCTTGTCATTTCCGGATAGATCTATGCTCTCGTAAGAGTTATTCAGGTATCCTCCACCGAGATAGAAAATGCGATTGCCCTCGGCATTAAAACTTGGATTATTTCCACTCTCAATTACAAGCTTTCCCTCACCACCCGATGCCGGCATAGTATAAATTCCGGGATCGTTTGTGTAGGCATAACCCTGCTGACTGTTGCCATCTTCGCGACGATAGACAATGGTCTCTCCATCTGGAGAAAATGAAGGCTGACGATAAATGCCTTTTCGCTCGGTTATTTTTTGCAGCGATGCATTGGAATTATTGAAATCCAATGTCTTGATCGCACCGAGATCAGTATCGCTCCACGTAACATAGGCAAGCGTATTGCCATCGGGAGAAAAAGTAGGCTCAAATTCAAAATTCTGCTCATT
>JBEPWP010000219.1:0-3872 GCA_041642355.1 Fodinibius sp.
CTTGCACATACATACGGCTCGGCTGTCTCTAACGGGATGGCTGGTTAGAGACTACAGTAGTAATATTTAGTAATAAAAAATTTATGAATACTTTAGGTAATACTTTAGGTAATACTGAAAATTATAAATCTAGCCGAGTACGGTCACCTTTGGTGACCTGTCTCTAACGGGATGGATATTTTAATTTTTTTTGTAGTGCTTGTTGTGCTTATCTTGGTGCATGAGTTTGGGCACTTTATCGTAGCAAAAATTGCGGGTATACGCGTTGATGAGTTTGGAATCGGATTCCCGCCAAAGCTATTTGGTAAGAAAATAGGTGAAACGGAATACTCAATAAATGCGTTACCGATTGGGGGTTTTGTGAGGATTTGGGGAGAAAACCCAACGGAAGATCATTATGAAGAAGGCTCGGAGGCTTCCGGTCGTAGTTTTGTAAAGCAGTCAAGAATTGTACAAGCATTGGTGCTTGTGGCAGGTGTCGGGATGAACATTTTCCTTGCTTTTGTGCTCTTTGTACTTGCATTTATGATTGGCATACCTACCGCAATCAATAACCCGGAACAGCAGGAAGGTCTCGATGATGTGCGACTACTGGTAAGTTCTGTCGTCACTGATAGTCCTGCGGATGAGAATTTAAAGGCCAGTGATGAGATTGTAGGCTTACGGACCGGCGACAGAGAACTCGTCTCGGAAGAATCACTATCACCTGATGCGGTTTCCACATTCATTTCAGAAAGCGAGGGTCCTGTGACTTTTGAGGTGTTGCGAGAAGGCACACTGGAACAATTTGTTATTGAGCCTAAAACAAACGTATTTTCTGAAAGACCAGAACTTAAGGCGGCAGGGTTCTCTATGACACTTGTTGGTATCAAGAGCTATCCCATAGGCAGTGCAATCGTTGAGGGTGCAAAACGTACCTACGTTTCGCTCGTGGAGATAGGGAAGGGACTTTCTCTGTTTTTTGCCGGTATCTTTACCGGTAGCTCCGATTTCTCTCAAATAACCGGTCCAGTCGGTATCGTAGGACTCGTGGGTGATGCGGCGGCACTTGGTTTTACTTGGCTTTTAACCTTTAGTGCATTCATTTCACTTAACCTTGCGATAATCAACCTGCTTCCTTTCCCTGCGCTGGATGGAGGACGTCTCGTCTTTGTCGGTATTGAATCTGTCATACGGAGACCTATTAATCCGGGTATAGCAAATCTACTCAATCAAATTGGTTTTGTGGCACTGCTTGCCTTAATGGCAATAGTAACGTTCCAGGATATTTCAAAGCTATTTTAGCTTTGACCATTACAGGCAATTGAAGTACGATTGTGGGATATGGGCTAATTACTGCGTCTGATGTGATGCAGCTTGAATGACGTATGAATAAAAATATTAACGCGAGAAGACAATCACAACTTTTTACCAAAACGAGAAGACAGGCGCCGTCAGATGAGGTGGCGCGGAACGCCCAACTTTTGATTCGGGCTGGGTACATGCATAAGGAAATGGCCGGTGTATATAGTTATCTTCCTTTAGGTCATTTGGTAATGCAAAAAATAAACAACATAATCCGAGAGGAAATGAATGGTATCGGTGGACAGGAACTTTTGCTTTCTACCCTACAAGAAAAAGAAGTTTGGGAAAGTTCTGGTAGGTGGGATGATGCAGCAGTAGACGTGTGGTTTAAAACTTCTTTTCAAAATGGGACTGAAACGGGTCTCGGCTGGACTCATGAAGAACCTATCACACGCATAATGAGTAATCATATCCACTCTTATCGTGACCTGCCACAGTATGCCTACCAAATACAAATAAAGTTTCGAAACGAAGTCCGGGCAAAAAGCGGCATCATGCGAACTCGTGAATTTCCAATGAAAGACTTATACTCTTTTAATAAAGATCATGCAGGCCTTGACGAATTTTACGAATCAGCCGCAGACGCATACTTGCGAGTTTTTAAGCGTGTAGGTATTGGGGAATGTACGTACAAGACATTTGCAAGTGGAGGTGCCTTTTCAAAATATAGTCATGAGTTCCAAACCATATCGGAAGCAGGGGAAGATGTTGTGTACCTCAATGAAAAAGAAAACATTGCAATAAACAAAGAAGTTTACACTGATGAGGTACTCAGTGATTTAGGGCTTAAAAAGAAAGACATGAAAGAGGCAAAAGCAATCGAGGTTGGAAACATCTTCAAGCTTGGTACTCGTTTTTCTGATGCACTCGGTCTGATGTATACCGATGAGGAAGGTAATGAAAAGCCCGTAGTAATGGGAAGCTATGGTATTGGTCCGAGCAGGTTGATGGGTACTGTTGCTGAAGTACTCGCTGATGAAAAAGGATTGGTCTGGCCTATGAGCATCGCGCCGTACACCGTACATCTCATACGTATCGGAGAGGAAGAAACGACCGTTTCTCATGCTGAAGCACTGTTTGAAACACTCCAAAAAAATGGGGTCGACGTACTATACGACGATAGGGACATACGTGCAGGCGAGAAGTTTGCTGACAGTGACTTGTTGGGCATGCCATTACGTGTGGTCATAAGTAAAAAAACTATTGAAGAAGGGGTGCTTGAAATTACGGAGCGAGCAACCGGAGAAAGGCGTTTTCAGAGTCAGGAGGAACTTCTCAGTGAACTTACCCAATAGACAGCATCAATTACAACATGTCACTCTTTACCACATTACTGTCACTATTCTCCAATGATATTGGAATTGATTTGGGTACCGCAAACAGTCTTGTGTACCTTCGTGGTAAGGGAATTATTATCAAAGAACCATCCGTTGTTGCAATAAATCAAAAGACTTCGCAAGTTGTCGCGGTAGGGGCAAAAGCAAAGGAAATGTTAGGTAGAACACCACAGCATATCCATGCAATACGGCCTCTTGTAAACGGTGTCATCTCAGATTTTGAAATAACTGAAGAGATGATTGGGTATTTCTTCAACAAAGCGCAGAGTGGTACCCGTTCACTCATTGGACCACGCGTTGTCATCGGTGTTCCTTCCGGAATCACAAATGTTGAATCAAGAGCGGTACGGGATGCGGCTAGAAACGCAGGTGCACGTGAAGTGCATATTGTTGAAGAAGCTATAGCTGCTGCAATCGGTATGCGAATACCGATACATGAGGCTCGTGCTCACATGATTGTAGATATAGGAGGTGGTACTACAGACATTGCAATCATCTCACTCAATGGAATTGTGCGATCAAAAAATCTGCATGTTGCTGGTGATAAACTTAATAATGACATAATCGCTCATCTTCGAAATGAGTTTAAAATCGTTATTGGAGAAAGTACCGCTGAGGAATTAAAGTTTGCAATTTGTTCACTTATTGAACAGAAAAGCTCTTTAGAAGCTCCTGTCCGCGGAAGAGACCTGTTTACTGGCCTTCCAAAAGAAGTGATTATTACCGACGAAGACATCCGTGACGCAATTGCGGGAAGCATTGACAGTATCATCGAAGGAATACGTGAGGTACTTGAAGAAAGTCCCCCTACAGTAGTTGCTGATGTTATGCAGACGGGAATAAACCTTACAGGTGGGGGTGCACTTATTTACGGAGTACCTGAATTGCTCCACTCAATGCTCGAGTTACCGGTAAATCTTGCGAATGACCCATTAACTTCTGTGGTACGTGGTACGGGACTTATAATCGAGAAAATTGATGAATACAATGATATACTCCTAGACGAAGATGCGTTACCAACACTTGAAAATAGCTAGAAACTTGTCTCGCCTCATAGTCCCAATTGCACCTTTGGTGCTTGCGGTCATGTTTGTGCTGTATTGGGGCTCAATATCCGGAACACTTCGAACGTTTGGACATGCAATCGGGCAGCCTATCTGGTCGTTACAGAGTATGGTTTTAGAGGGTTTT
>JBEPWP010000220.1:0-3866 GCA_041642355.1 Fodinibius sp.
GGTTCTTCAATATCATCAGGAAATGTGCGTATGCGATTAACCGCCTGTTCAATATCCTGAAAGGCTTTCATTCGCTCGGTACCCTGCACCAGCTCAATACTGACATATCCCGATCCCTCTCTTGCAGTGGATGTAACCTCCTTTATGCCCTGCACACCTCTCACAGCTTCCTCAACAGGCATCAGAATACCATATTCAACTTCTTCGGGGGCAGCACCGGGATAAACCACACTCACCTCCACAATATCAAGCTGAAACTGAGGAAAAACTTCTTTCTGAATGTTGTACATCGTCCAAATTCCACCCCCGATGAGAACAATCATCAATAAATTCGCTGCCACAGGGTTCCTGGCCATATAAGCAATCAGTCCTCCTGCTGCCCCGCCTTTATTTGGATTGTTGTTTTTCATACCGGTTTATCAAAACAATGGATCCTTAGAATATTAGAGGTTAGAGGTTAGAAATTAGAGGTTAGATTGATTGTATCATATTGAAAAATAACCTTTTAACAATTTTAGTGTTTTAATCTTTCAATAATCACTTTTAAGGATTAATTTCAATCCCCTCTTCGCTCAGTCTCAATGGTGCGCCTTCTACAACCGTTGCCAGATTTGTCGTAACAACTTTGTCATTGTCATCCAGCCCATCTCGGATATATGCATGTTCCGCATCAGTCAACACAATCTCAACATTTCTTATATCCAGCGTATCCTGTGACATAACCCAGACTGTTTTATTTTTCCTTACATAATCCCTGCTTAATTTCACCACATCCGGAAGCTCTTTTCCTTCAATATCTGCCTCCACAAAAGAACCTATCAGAAGTGCAGGCACATCTGCCGAATCGCTATTGGCTCCCAACGGATCGTTTACAGTTATCAAAACCCTTACAAGCCTCGTTCGCTCTTCCAGAGAACCAATCATCCTGTATAAAGATCCTGATCGGAAACTCTCATCATCCCAGGCATTGCGGTTCCGTATTTTCACATTGCTTTCCTGACCGGAAATTTCACCGGAAAAATTAAGCCATTTAATTTTCGACTGGGGAACTGTAGTCTCTACCCAATAATGGTCTGTTCCTACCAGATTGGCAATTAATTCTCCGGGCGATACCTGAGAGCCGACATCCACATTCCGGCTCAAAACCTGAGCATCAAAAGGTGCCCGAATGGTTGTTCGCTGCAAATCAAGTTCAGCCTGCCGGACTGAAGCCCGGGCCGCTTCAACTTCTGATTCAGCAGTTCTGAGCTGAGGGATCCGAAGCACCAAATCCCTTTGTTCTTCAGGCATTTCCCGGCCAGATTGCTCATAGTCGCGGCGTGCCACTTCTTGCCGTCCCTTTTCAATTTCAAAATTCGCCATAGACTGTTGCAACTCACTTCTTCGCAATTGGAGGGCATTTTTGTAATCAGCAGGATCAATCTGCAGCAAAACATCTCCTTTTATGACTGTCCGACCGGGATCGAAAATGACGGAGCGATTCATCACCTCACCACTAACTCTGGGACTCAGTGCAATTTCGCTGGCAGCCCTGACTGTTCCTGTCGATACGATAACCGGACGATAATTATCACGGTCTACGGCGATGACATTTACAAGCATAGCGGTTTCACGAGTGGCAGTTTCACGAACGGCTGTAGGTTCGGTAGTGAGTATTATTACTACAACCAATGCGGCTCCCAAAAGGATAAATAAGGATATAAGAAATGACCTTTTTCTTTTCATAAATATACTTTTAAGCCATACATCATCATGCTATTCATTTTGTTCTTCTAGGGGAGTTTCAAATGCTCCTGCAAGGGCACGATAAAGTGATATCCTGTATTCCAGCAGAATTAATCTTTGTGACAACAAATCGCGTTGAAGTTGTTGTTCCTCATCAAGAGCGGTTAAAACATCAAGATAATCTCCGATGCCATTGTAATACGACATCTGAATTTGCTCGCCCGACTCCCGGGAAAGGTCAAGTTGTTTTTCAATGCTTTCAATACTTTGTCTTTGCTTCTGTTCCCGGATAAGAGCATCTTCCACTTCTCTAAATGCAATGAGAACCGTTTGACCATATTCATAGAGACGCTGGTTTTTGACAGCTTCGGTTAAGTTCACTTCCGCACGTCGTTCGCCACCATAAAATATCGGTGCAAACAAATTTCCTGCAAAAGAACGCACCCAGTCATCAAACAATTCGTCGGCATTTTCAGATGAAGATGAAAGTGATGCAGATAAAGTGAGGCGCGGATACTGGTTGCTGATGGCAGATGCCATATCGCGATCCGCAGCGCGTAACATATTAAGAGCACTCTGAATATCAGGACGACGCTGAACCAGATCCATTGGCAAACCAGTTTCGGGAAGAGGAGGTAGATCCGGAAGCCTTTCTCCGGAGATTCCGGAATCATAACGTGGAGAACGCCCCAGGAGAACAGCCAACTGATGTTCTAGTCTCTGTTGACGCGATTCTGCCTGAATTTTCTGTTCGCGAGTGGCCTCAAGCAGTTGTTCCTGACGTAAAATATCAACCCGTCTCCGCTGACCGTAACCAAACCGTGAAATGATCAGTTCAAGTACCCGGGAATTGGTTTCAACCTGACGGGTTGCAATTTCAGCCTGTTGGCCGGCTTCAATGAGTTGAAACCAGGTGCGGACAATACCGGCCGAAAGAGATATGGCTGCCGACTGATAATCGAACCACGAAGCATCAACCCTAAATCGTTCTGCATCAACAGCCGACTGTATCCGACCCCACAAGTCTAATTCGTATTCGGCTGATAATCCAAATTGAAATTGATTATTCCCTAAATTCCCGGATTCGATCATACGGCTTGAGGCCTCAGCAGAAGCCCCCAGAGAAGGGAAAAAACCCGAAGATGAACGCTCCTCAATAGCCCGTGCTTCCTGTAGCCGGTACCAGACATTTTTAAGATCAAAATTATACCCCAGGGCACTATCAACCAGATTGTCCAAATGACTGTCTTCAAATACATACCACCATTTTTCCGGAACCTCAACATCTCCACCGTCAGAAAATTTATCAATGTTCTCAACAGGCGAAACAACATCAATGCTCTTTCGGGAGCACCCTGAAAAAGCAAAAGATGAAATAATAATAAAAAAGATGAGGATTCTTATCTGTTCCATGAAACCTTTTTAATTCAATAGAATGTTTGATTTTCAGATATAGAAGTTATCCATCGATTATAATTATGAATAGTCCGTGAAATTTTTGTATAAATTTGACAATCAATTGTTTAAACCTAAATCACCAAAGGTCTTAAGATGTTGTTTTTCAATCCCGACGCTTCGGGATAATCCATCTAACATCTAAAAATCTAACGATCTATTAAATTATCAGAACAGTAAATAATGCGGAAAGTTTAATCCTGGAATAAGTTAGTAGGCCAGTAGGCCAGTAGGTTGGTAGGTTATTAGGTTATTAGGCCAGTAGGCCAGTAGGTTAGTAGGGAAGTAGGCTTGTAGGTTAGTAGGGAAGTAGGCTAGTAGGTTAATAGGTTGTTTTGGATCGGTTAAATGGTGGAAGGGCGAAAAGGTGGGAAGGTGAGAAGGAAGGAAAGTTAAAAGAAAAGTGCAGTTCAGGCAGGTCCGATTTATCGGGAAGCGGAATCGTTCAGTTTGGGCAGTAAAATTGTTAAAAACCGCGGATCTGCAACAGTGACAGTAAAAATTTATGAGCCGGTGAGCGGATTCGAACCGCTGACCTGTTATTTACGAAACAACCGCTCTAACCAACTGAGCTACACCGGCAGGGTTTTGCGTTTTGGGTTTTGAGTTTTGTTCTGAGAGTTGAGTTGGAAATTTGGTGCTTGCTAATAAATAATTGATCATTGTTCATTGCTAATTGATCATTG
>JBEPWP010000221.1:0-3857 GCA_041642355.1 Fodinibius sp.
GAAAAGGGTAAGGAAGGCCGTATTTTGGCTGTATTTCCCGAGAAAGAACGAGTATTGGTTGAAGGAATCAACCTAAGAGTTCATCACGATCAGCCAACCCAAGATAATCCCCAGGGAGGCCGGATTGAAAGAGAAGTTTCAATTCATGTATCAAATGTGATGGTACTTGATCCTACAACAGGAGAACCCACACGTATTGGCCGCAAAAGAATTGAAGATGATAGCGGTGGACACTGGGTGCGGTATTCGAAGAAAAGTGGCGAGATCATTGATAAATAAGAAGTAATTATAGAATGTCAGAAGCAAGACTTTACACACAGTATAAAGACGAAATTATTTCGAACTTGATGGAACAGTTCGACTACGATAACATTATGGCTGTTCCCAAACTCGAAAAGATTGTAATTAACAGCGGTGTTGGTGATGCAGTAGAAAATGAAAAAATATTGGATACTGTTACCGACAACCTAGCTACAATCACAGGTCAAAAACCGGTAACGACTAAGGCAAAGAAATCCATTTCTAATTTCAAAACTAGAAATGGTATGCCAATAGGTGCCAAGGTTACTTTGCGTAAGAAAAAGATGTATGAATTTCTTGATCGCTTAATAAACCTTGCTTTGCCTCGTACTCGTGATTTTCAAGGTGTGCCTGATAAAAGTTTTGACGGCAGAGGAAATTATTCACTCGGTGTTAAGGAGCATACGATATTTCCGGAAATCAATACAGATGATGTGGATAATATTCATGGTATGGATATTACTTTTGTAACTTCAGCTGAGAGTGATGAAGAAGCATATGCTCTGCTGAAGGAGTTTGGAATGCCGTTTGAGAAACGAAATTAAATCAACAAGCAAAAATAATTATGGCTAAGAAAGCTTGGATAGCACGTAACGAAAAAAGAAAACGAACGGTTAAGAAATACGCCGAAAAGCGAAAGAAGCTTAAAGAAGAAGGTAAGTGGGTAGAACTACAAAAGCTTCCACGTGATGCTAGTCCTACACGCGTTAATAATCGTTGTAATTTAACAGGACGATGCCGTGGCTACATTCGCAAGTACGGTATATCTCGTATTAAATTTCGTGAACTTGCACTCGACGGGAAGATTCCTGGCGTACGAAAAGCAAGTTGGTAACATTTTAACGAAGAAATTCTATGTTTGATCCAATTTCAGATTATTTAACAAGAATACGTAACGCTCAACAATCTGGACATCGCCGGGTGGATATACCTGCGTCCAAGTTGAAGCGTGCAATGACCAAAATCCTATTGGATAAAGGTTATATCAATAAGTTTATCAATATTGATGATGGAAAACAGGGGATGCTTCGTCTGTTTTTGAAATACGATGCTTACGGCCAACCGGTTATTAAGAAGATGAAACGTCGTTCAAAGCCGGGCTTACGTGAGTATTGTGGAGCTAATAACATTCCACGTGCCCTTAACGGGTTGGGAGTTGTTATTCTCTCAACATCACGCGGAGTGATGACTGATAAAGAAGCCCGCAAGGTTAAAGTGGGTGGCGAAGTATTGTGCACTGTTTATTAAAAATAAGGTAATAGAATTATGTCTCGTATCGGAAATCAGCCGATTGAATTAAAAGAAGATGTTGAGTTTAGCATTGATGGGGATAACATTATCACCTTGAAGGGTGAGAAAGGTAGTGATACACTGCAGATGGATCCCAGCATCAATGTAGAAAAAAAGGACGGTGAACTTCTAGTCAATAGAACTGGTGAGCAAAAGATTGATCGCTCACTACACGGGCTTTATCGATCACTGATCAATAATATGATGATTGGTGTTTCAGAAGGATATAAGAAAAAGCTTGAAATTATTGGCGTTGGTTACCGCGCATCTTTAAGTAATGGAGTTCTTGAATTACAATTGGGATTCTCTCATCCCATTTATTTTGTAGCACCCGATGGTGTAGACCTCGAGGTTGATACAAAAACTAAAAAGAACCCTATGATTATTGTTTCAGGAATTAACAAAGAATTAGTTGGTCAGGTTGCGGCTAAAATACGATCTCTTCGTCCACCAGAGCCTTATAAAGGCAAAGGAATTCGATACGAAGACGAATGGGTTCGTAGAAAAGCTGGTAAATCTGCTGCTAAAGCTTAATAGGAATTATTTACGATGGATAAGAATATTAAAAAAACATTACGTCGTGACAGAATACGACGCCGTATTCGATCAACCATAAAAGGTACTGCTGAACGACCCCGTTTATGCGTATTTAAAAGTAATAAGCATATTTACGCACAACTTGTAAACGATCGTTTGGGACATACCTTGGCTGCGCTATCTACAGAATCAGACAGCGTGGATAATGAAGGAATCTCAAAGAAAGAAGCTGCCAAGTTAGTTGGCAAGCGGATTGCTGAGATGGCTAGTGATAAAGGACTTACTAAAGCTGTATTTGATCGAAGCGGGTACAAATATCACGGCGTAGTGAAAGCACTTGCAGAAGGTGCACGAGAAGGTGGATTAGACTTTTAAAACGAATTATTATGCCTAAAATAAGAAGACGACATAACATAACGCCTACAAATCTTAACCTTGAAGAGAAACTGGTTCACATTAACCGTGTTTCTAAGGTTGTTAAAGGTGGCCGCCGCTTTAGTTTTAATGCTATTGTGGTTGTTGGTAACAAAGATGGTGTTGTAGGACACGGTCTTGGAAAAGCCAACGAGGTATCAGATGCCATCCAAAAAGGTTTTGATAACGCGAAGAAAAATTTAATTCGAGTTCCAATGACCAAAACCGGTAGTATTTATCATACGATTACCGGAAAAGAAGGTGCTGGAGAAGTGTTGCTTCGCCCTGCATCTGAAGGTACTGGTGTAATTGCCGGTGGCCCTGTCAAGGCATTGCTTGATATTGCGGGATTGCAGAATATCCTCACAAAATCTGTGGGATCATCCAATCCTCATAATATGGTAAAAGCAACATATAATGGTTTGAAGAATTTAACTGATCCATTTGAGGTTGCCGAACGACGTGGGATTTCAATGAATAAAGTATTTGAAGGCTAACAGATCTAAGGAATTTAACCAAGATAAGATAATGGATTTAAGTAACTTAAAAGCCCCAGAGCCTAACAAGAAAAAAGCCAAACGCATTGGTCGTGGACAAGGTTCTGGTCGAGGTGGGCATACTGTTGGAAAAGGGCACAATGGACAGCGCTCACGAAGTGGTTTCAAAGAAAAGTTTTGGTTTGAAGGTGGACAGATGCCCCTGCAGCGTAAAGTTCCTAAGTGGGGATTTAATAACAAGTTCCGGAAGGAATATGTAGCTGTTAATACGGGCACAATTCAACTTTTTGTTGAGCACGGTAAACTTGAAGAAACAATTACTCTTGAAGATCTCCGTAATGCTGGGCTAGCAGGTAAGAATGATTTGATAAAGTTACTTGGCGATGGTGAAATTGAATCATCTATTGACATCGAAGTACACAAAGCTAGCAATTCTGCACAAGAAAAAGTTGAAGATGCTGGTGGAAGCATCACATTCGTAAAGAATAGTCAATAAATAATTAGATAAGCCACCTTCTAAATGAGTATAGTCGAAAACTTTCGCAACATCTTTAAGATAGAAGAGCTGAAAAATCGCATCTTCTATGTCATCGGCATCTTGATGGTTTATCGCATTGGAAGTTTTGTAACACTCCCTGGTGTTGATGCTGCGCAATTAACCCAACAGGCTGGGGATGCTTCTAGTCTTCTCGGTTTGTTTGATATGTTTGTGGGGGGGGCATTCTCTCGTGCAGGTGTATTTGCACTGGGAATTATGCCATATATTACTGCAGCTATTATTATTCAGTTAATGGGAGCTGTTGTACCATATTTCCAAAA
>JBEPWP010000222.1:0-3849 GCA_041642355.1 Fodinibius sp.
TTAAAAGTGTCATGCTGAACTATGGTGTTGAGCTTGTCTCAGTATCTCTTTCAGCAAATACACTGCGAAATAAACTACTATTAAGTAGATCCCGAAATGAGTTCGGGATGACATGAATTACAAGAAATTGCACAAAGAATTAAACAAACAACAAAAAATCATAAACTACTATTATGGGAAAGATTATAGGAATTGACTTAGGTACAACCAACTCCTGCGTTGCCGTAATGGAGGGTAACGAGCCTACTGTTATTCAAAACTCAGAAGGCGGCCGAACAACCCCATCGGTTGTGGCATTCTCCAAAGACGGTGAGCGACTGGTTGGTGCACCTGCAAAACGACAAGCAATTACGAACCCTGAAAAGACAATCTCTTCAATCAAGCGGTTTATGGGCCGTCGATTTGATGAGGTAAAGGAAGAGGCTAAGCAGGCTTCTTACGAAATTGTTAAAGGAGATGACGATACGGCCCGTGTCCAAATTGAGGACCGCAAGTATGCTCCGCAGGAAATTTCTGCAATGGTGCTTCAAAAAATGAAGCAGACTGCAGAAGAATATCTCGGTGAAGATGTAACTGAAGCCGTTATTACGGTTCCTGCCTATTTTAATGATGCGCAGCGAAAAGCTACGCAAGAAGCGGGTGAAATTGCCGGTATTGATGTAAAACGAATTATTAACGAGCCCACAGCGGCTTCGCTTGCTTACGGTCTTGACAAAAAGGATCAAGATCAAACGATTGCCGTTTATGACTTAGGTGGTGGTACCTTTGATATTTCCATCCTTGAGCTTGGCGACGGAGTGTTCGAAGTGAAATCTACCAGCGGTGATACGCACCTTGGTGGCGATGATTTTGACTCTCGTCTGATTGATCACTTGGCCAAGGAGTTTAAGAAAGATGAAGGCATTGATCTGCGCGAAGATCCAATGGCGATGCAGCGATTGAAAGATGCAGCCGAAAAAGCAAAAATTGAGCTTTCAAGCTCACAGAAAACAAATGTAAATCTACCGTTTATAACGGCTACGGATTCTGGGCCAAAGCACTTGAATGTTGATGTTTCGCGTTCAGAATTTGAAAAGATGATCGACGACTTGGTTCAAAAGACAATGGATCCTTGCAAGAAGGCATTAAATGATGCTGATCTAGGCAAGAATGATATCGACCAGGTAATCTTGGTTGGTGGATCCACGCGAATTCCAAAGATTCAGGAAGTTGTTAAAGATTTCTTTGGAAAAGATCCAAGCAAGGGTGTAAATCCTGATGAAGTTGTTGCTGTAGGTGCTGCTATTCAAGGTGGTGTAATGTCTGGCGATGTTGACGATGTTGTACTCCTTGATGTTACTCCACTCTCGCTCGGTATCGAAACGCTTGGCGGTGTATCAACACAGCTTATTGAAGCGAACACTACGATCCCGACCAGCAAGACGGAGACATTCTCTACGGCTGCTGATAACCAGACCAGCGTAGAAATTCACGTGCTGCAGGGAGAGCGTGCAAAAGCACAGGATAACCGAACGCTTGGACGTTTCCACTTGGATGGTATTCCACCGGCACCACGTGGGGTTCCTCAAATTGAGGTTAAGTTCGATATTGATGCTGACGGCGTGCTTAATGTTAGTGCTAAAGATAAAGGTACCGGCAAAGAGCAGAGCATCCGCATCGAGTCTTCTTCTGGACTGTCTGAAGAAGAGATCGAGAAGATGAAGGAAGAAGCTGAGAAGCACGAAGAGGAAGACGAGCGTATTCGTGAGCGTGCCGAGAAGTTGAATAAGGCCGACAGCCTAGTATTCTCAACACGCAAACAGCTTGATGAGCATGAAGATAAGATCTCTGACGAGAACAAAGAGAAAATCGAAGCTGCGCTTGAAAAAGTGAAAGAGCTCCACGATCAGGAAAAAGTTGATGAGCTTGATGATGCCATGGAAGAGTTGAATAACGCATGGTCAGAAGCTTCTCAAGAAATCTATCAGGGTGCTGCTCAAGGTCAACCCGGAGCTGGTGCTGCTGGACCGGGAGCCGCTGCAGGAGCAGCAGCCGGAGCTGGAGCACCCAATGGTGCTACAGGCGCGGAAGCTGATCAAGACGGTGACGAAGATGATGCCGTTG
This sequence comes from Fodinibius sp., assembly GCA_041642355.1. Taxonomy (GTDB): domain Bacteria; phylum Bacteroidota; class Rhodothermia; order Balneolales; family Balneolaceae; genus Fodinibius. The sequence goes on from JBEPWP010000222.1 coordinate 2,104, forward strand.
ATGCTGATTTTGAAGTCGTCGATGATGACGACAAAGAATAACAGCAATTAGATAGTAAACAGTTAAAAGCCCTTCGCCATCTGGCGAAGGGCTTTTTTTATTATAGAAGGGATTGATAGAACCAGCATGGTATTTAGGATCAAAGAATGTTTTTTAAAGATTCTAACATCCCGAACGATTGGGATACGGGCAAGTTCAGAATGAAACAGTTTAGATTTGTAAAGTTGGTTGCAGTAAAGTGAACCCTTATATTTAGCTTGAAAATTAGCTGCTAAAAATTCTATAAATATTTCGACTGATTTGAGCCAGGCAAAGGCTGCGATTATCCAAGATCTTATTGACCGTGCTTTCCAAGAAGACATCTTTGATGGTGATGTCACCACGAATGCTATCGTTGATGAAACCCAGCAGGCACGAGCTGTATGGGTGGCAAAAGAATCGGGAATTATAGCGGGACTCGATGTTGCCAAACAAGTTTTTGAGTATTTGGATCCTTTGGTAGAATGGGACCCCAATGTTGAAGAGGGGACCTCAGTAGATGAGGGCAGTGAAATTGTGACCATTAATGGACAGGCCCGAGCGCTGTTGACTGCCGAGCGCATTGCCCTAAATATAGCTCAGCGCATGTCTGGAATTGCTACGATGACGCGAAAGTTTGTGGATGCTGTTAATGAATACCCTGCCAAAATTTTAGATACTCGAAAAACGGTGCCGGGTTTTCGGGAGCTTGATAAATATGCGGTGAAAACCGGCGGAGGAACAAATCATCGCATGGGTTTGTACGATATGGCAATGATTAAAGATAATCACATTGTGGCGGCCGGAAGCATTGGCAAGGCCGTGACAAAAGTGCAAAAAGAAAATCCTGATATCAAAATTGAAGTAGAAACAACATCCTTGAGTGAAGTGGACGAAGCGCTTGCAGCTGGGGCTGATGTCATAATGCTTGATAATATGAGCATTGAACAGATGAATAAGGCCGTCAAAATTATAGGTTCAAAAGCTAAGACCGAAGCCTCGGGCAATGTAACACTTGATACCGTAAAAGAAATTGCTGTAACAGGGGTGGATTATATTTCCGTTGGAGTACTAACGCATTCGGTTAAGGCTTTCGATATTAGTCAGTGTTTAACGTATATCAATAATCATTAGAAGTAGAATTCAATCACAATCATGAAGACCCAGGAACTTGTTGATGGGATTAAGAAACTAAAAGAAGAAAAGAACGCGGTTATTTTAGGACACAATTACATGGTGCCCGAGGTACAGGATATTGCCGATTATTTGGGCGATTCTCTAGGCCTTTCGCACCAAGCGGCAAAAACGGATGCCGATATGATCATATTTTGTGGGGTACATTTTATGGCCGAAACGGCGTCGATTATTTCTCCAGACAAAACGGTGCTTATCCCTGATTTGGATGCCGGTTGTTCACTGGCCGACAGTATTACTGTAGAGCAGCTTCGAGAGTGGAAAACGGATCATCCCGACGCGGTAGTTGTTACCTACATCAATACGACAGCAGCTGTTAAAGCCGAGTGCGATTATTGTTGCACCTCTTCGAATGCCGTGGATATTGTGGAGTCAATCCCCGAGGATAAGGAAATCCTGTTTCTGCCGGATAAGTTTTTGGGATCGTATGTAGAGATGGTAACCGGACGTGAGCTCAATATCTGGGACGGCGCATGTCATGTGCACGAAAAAATTGGCGAACTCAATCTAGCCGAAAAGCAGGAAGAGTATCCT
>JBEPWP010000223.1:0-3839 GCA_041642355.1 Fodinibius sp.
CGGTACCGGGGCCATGTCATCAAAACAGTGGGCAGGCATGATTGAAAGTGATGAGTCATACGCCGGTTCTTCATCGTTTTATAAACTGGAATCAGCGGTGCAGGATATTACCGGATTTAAACACCTAATCCCTACTCACCAGGGACGTGCGGCAGAAAATATTTTCTTTACCACCATTGCCGGTAAAGGCGATGTCATCCCCAGCAACACCCATTTCGACACCACCCGCGCCCATGTTGAACATGCCGGTGCAGAGGCACGTGACCTCGTTATCGATGAAGGCAAACAACCCCAAAGCAACCATCCCTTCAAAGGGAATATGAATCTGAGCAAGCTGGAAGATACTATTCAGGAGGTCGGCTCAGAAAATATCCCCGTAATTATGATTACCGTCACCAATAATTCAGGCGGTGGACAGCCGGTGAGCATGGCCAATATTAAAGGCGTTTCTGAAATTGCCAAGGAGCACGGCATCCCATTTTTTATTGATGCCTGTCGCTTTGCCGAGAATGCCTGGTTTATCAAGACACGCGAAGAAGGATTTGCGGATCACGATCCTATCGAAATTGCTCAAGAGATGTTTAGCTATGCCAACGGATGTACGATGAGCGCGAAAAAAGACGGTATGGCAAACATTGGGGGATTTCTTGCACTAAACAGCGATGAGATGGCATCGGAGTGTCGTAATCTCGAAATTCTGACCGAAGGTTTTCCAACCTATGGTGGTATGGCGGGCTACGATATGGAGGCGGTCGCTCGCGGACTTTATGAAGCCCTCGATCCCGACTATCTCCGCTATCGCATTCGTTCTATCAGCTATCTTGGGGATAAACTGACCGAAGCCGGTATTCCTATTGTTCAGCCTACCGGCGGACATGCAGTGTATCTTGATGCCAAGCAGATTCTTTCCCATATCCCACCAACGCAATATCCCGCATGGTCATTTAATAACACACTTTATCTGCTGGGTGGGATTCGCGGCGTAGAAATTGGCACCGTGATGTTCGGAAAACAGCCCGATGGCTCTGAAAAACCGGCTGCCATGGAACTGGTGCGTTTGGCCTTTCCACGACGAATGTACACTCAAAGCCATGTGGATTATCTAGCTGAAGTCATTATCTCTGCCTATGAACAGCGCAATAAATTAAGTGGATATAAAATTATCGATAGTCCGGATGTACTGCGACACTTTTCCGCACGATTGAAACCGATTGGCAGGTGATATAAGGTAACCCTATTGTTTAATCAGAATGACTCATTACGTTTGAGGTTTACACTGTTTTTAAATCAGTAATTACACCAAGATAAGAGGCTGGGCTATATTGTAAATCGTTAAATTTCAGAAGGGCTAAAAATAGTAAAAGCCCTGCGGTTGCAGAGCTCTTTTTTGATCAACTGTTTGTAATATACGATGATTACCCCATACAGAACAAGTCTTTCTCCCTTTTATCTATTAATATATAAGTAATATATAATTAATAACAGGTAATCTATTATTATTAACCATTTATAATAGATTTGAGCAGTTAAATTAAATGAGATATTACTTCTCTATTATGCTTTTTTGTGCTTAACAGAAGTAATATAGAGATAAAAATAGTTCTATTTTATATTCTATAAATCAGAAAAGATTAAAATAAACCATCCCAAGCACCGCCTGAGATAGTGTAAAAGTCATGTCATAATCGATTAACCGGTCCGCACCAGAGGTGCGAACCGAGATTAACTATTGTATCGAAAATAAAAACCCTCAGGATTATGGAAATCCTGAGGGTTTAAAGAGTTTTTTAAGATGAAGCTTATAGCTTCTTAAAGCGCGACTGGAAAAATCGCAAGTATTCCGGCTCGTAATCAAATTCAAGTCCGGTAATATCTTCTCGCTGCTGATAAACTACTTCAACCGATTCTGCTACTACATCCATGTGGGCTTGTGTATATACGCGCCGTGGAATCGTTAGGCGTACCAGTTCAAGCTCGGGATAATTATGTTCACCTGTTTCCGGATTACGTCCGGCCGAAACAACACCGCGCTCCATACTTCGAATGCCCGCATCAAGATACAGCTCAGCGGCCAATGTTTGGGCAGGCAGCTCATCCTGACTTAAGTGTGGCAGAATCTTTTTGGCATTCAAAAACACGCCGTGGCTTCCTATCGGTCGTACCACAGGCACACCCATATCGATCAACTTTTCGCCCAGGTACTGCACCTGACCAACGCGGGCACGAATGTGATCTTCATCCACCGACTCCGTAATTCCAATTGCCAGCGCTTCCATGTCACGTCCCGCCATGCCTCCGTACGTATGCAGCCCTTCATAAACTACTACCATATTCTGCGCTTTACGGAAAAGCTCTTCATCATTCAGTGCCAAAAATCCGCCAATATTTACCAGCGCATCCTTCTTGGCACTCATGGTAGCACCATCGGTGAGCGAACAAATTTCATGCACAATATCTTTGATAGGTACGTCCTCATACCCTTCTTCGCGCTGCTTGATAAAATACGCATTTTCAGCCACGCGCGTCATATCGTGTATGATCGGAATATCATACCTATTCGTGAGCTCTCGTACTTCTTTCAAATTAGCCATCGAGATAGGTTGGCCACCGGCCATATTTACCGAGGTGGCAATAGAGACATACGGAATTTTATCCGGCCCTTTTTCTTTAATAAGATCTTCGAGCTTATTGAGATCCACATTCGCCTTAAAGGGATGCTCATTTTCTGGATCGTGTGCCTCATCAATAATTACATCCACAAAGGTACCACCGGCCAGTTCTTGGTGCAACTTGGTAGTAGTGAAATACATATTCCCCGGCACAAAATCTCCCTCATTGATCATTAGCTGAGAAATCATATGCTCAGCTCCCCGTCCCTGGTGAGTTGGAACAATATGTTCGTAACCATAATACTTTTGAATCGCTTCCTCGAGGTGATAGAAATTGTCACTTCCCGCATACGCTTCATCACCCATCATCATGCCTGCCCACTGGCGATCACTCATGGCAGACGTACCACTGTCAGTCAAAAGATCGATATACACATCTCGCGATCGCAACAAAAAAGTATTATAACCGGCTTCTTTAATTGCCTTTTCCCGTTCTTCACGGCTGATCATCCGAACCGGCTCCACCATCTTAATTTTGTACGGTTCGGCCCAAGATCTATCTCGATTATCTGTCATAATTATTTATCGTTATATATTTCCACTTTTAATTTATACTCCAACAGAAATGCGTTCTTCGTAAGTATTTACGATGCATTGTAAACGCTTTTTCTGCTTAGTTACAGTAAAGGAAATTGACGACAGATTTTCATCCTGATAAGACTCCGAATTTGCAATTTCCAAGCAATACTCCATGCCCTTTTCCAGGTTCTTCCGGAATTTTTGCAACTTCTTTAATCCGGACTCACCATCCAGTTGTTCGGCCAGTTCCTCAACGTAATCAACATACAGAGTAATCTCCTTGGCAAACATGTGGGGACGCTCTTCATCGGCAAGCGACTCGCTGCGTCCGTAGATATGGTCCACCATCTCACGCAGCGAATATTCCCCATCGTAATAGGCAATATTGGGGCCGGGGCAGATGGCCTGCGGGGCACGATGTTCTGCCAAAATTCCTAAATTAATAAGCGCACCATTGCCCAAGTGATCACAGAGACATGCTTTGCCCAGCACTTTTTCACGCTTTTGCTCTTTTTCATTTTCAGACATCTCACTTTGCGCAATTTCATCAAGTTTGAGCAATTGATATTGTGTGGATGCCGTACAGATAGGCTGTTCGGTAAATTCCGTATTGGATTTCAAAAACCCCTTAGGACAAGGTGATCCCGGTTT
>JBEPWP010000224.1:0-3837 GCA_041642355.1 Fodinibius sp.
GTGATGTTCGATGGCATAATCTGCCGCGGCGGCCAGCAATCCAATCTGACGCATTCCCCCGCCCCACATTTTCCGCATGCGTCGAGCCTCGGTTATATTTTCTTGGGATGAAAGCAGCATCGAACCCACCGGCGCACCAAGTCCTTTGCTAAAACAGACCGACATCGTATCGGCAATACGACTGTAGAACGCAGGATCTGTTTGAGTTGCCGTCATGGCATTCCATATTCGCGCGCCGTCGAGATGTACCGCCAAATCTTTCTGATCAGCAAATGAGCTAATTGCCACCAGTTCTTGCTCGGTATAGCAGCATCCTCCTCCCTTATTAGTTGAATTTTCCAACGCAATCACCTTTGTCCGCGGCTCCCATTCCTGTTGCCCTCGGGGCATATCTTTTAGAAGATCGGAAGAAAGTTTTCCCTTATCCCCCTGCAATGGACGAAGTAGTACTGATGAAAGATGCGATGCAGCGGTGGATTCGTAATTAAAAACATGCCCCGTTTCTTCGATGAGGACTTCATCTCCCTGATCAGTAAGCACATTTATGGCAAGCTGATTGGCCATAGTACCGCTGGGGGTAAAAAGTCCGACCTCAAAACCGAATATATCGGCCACCTTTTCTTCAAGAGCATTGACCGTAGGATCTTCGCCAAAGACATCATCCCCTACTTCGGCCTCGGCCAAAGCTTGTCGCATCTCAGGTGTCGGCTTCGTTACCGTGTCGCTTCGTAAATCAATCATTAAAAAAGAAATTTAAAATTAGTTAGTAGATCCTGAAACAAGTACTACTACGCCAAGGCTTCGTAACACAAGTTCAGGATGACACTTTTTTCATTTTTATCTTAGATCATCAAGAATAGCTTGAAAACTATCGGTATTAATATTGGTACCACAAACAATAATGCCCACATTTTGGTCCATAACCTTATCGGCTAACGGTCCCGTTGCTGCGGCCAAAGCCGAGGCCCCGGCCGGTTCTACGGCCAACTTTAACTCCTCAAACATAACGCGCATCGTCTGCGCCATCTTTAAATCAGTTATGGTAACAACTTCATCCACAAAACGCTGGCACAACCCAAAGCTATAGGGCGCCGCATGGGGTGCACCGAGACTGTCAGCAATGGTATCAACTTTGTCAATTTCGACGGGTTCTCCCGCTGCAAGACTTTTGCTCATACTATCGGCCCCAACCGGCTCAACACCATAGACTTTACAATCAGAAGTTATCTGCTTAACCGCTGCAGCGATTCCGGCGCATAAGCCTCCTCCACCAATGGGTACAATAACGGCATCGAGCTCAGGGACATCTTGGGCAAACTCTAATCCTACCGTCGCCGTGCCCAATGCTGTTTGTTCCCCCTCAAAGGGATGGATAAAGTAACGATTTTCCTGATTCTCAATCTCTTTTACTCTTTCAAAAGCTATATGTACATCATCTACAAGTTCTACTGTAGCACCGTGTGACTTACACTTCTCAACCCGAAATTTATTAGCTGTTTTAGGCATAACCACCTTGGCTGTTGTACCTAGTGACTTTGCCGCATAAGCCACCGCAATAGCATGATTTCCAGCACTTACAGCTGTAACGCCATTTTTTAGTTGTTCATCAGACAGATCCAGCATATTCATCAGCGCGCCACGAGGTTTAAAGCTGCCGGCATATTGAAAGAGCTCTAATTTCATAAACAAATTTGTTTCGGCACTTAGCAGCTGGTCTTTAACATCGCTTTTCCACTGCCACACGGGCGTTCTCTGCACCCGATCTCCAATTTTTTCTCGTGCCTGTTCAATTTCGCGCGGGGTCGGAATTTTAATGGTTCTCATATTACTTTATGATCCCTTTTGCAGATAATTAACATCAGAAATAACAAGATTTTGCCAGAAATGGAAGATGAATAATAATTTTTAACAGTAGCTTATTTTTTGATTTTGTGACAACTTTTAGAAATCCTATAGAAATTCAGCTAAAAATAACCTTTGAGTGAGAACGAATTACATATCGACGAACGGAACCATAAACGAGTTCCCAGTATCAAAGAACGTATAGGGCATGCCCTATTAAGTGCCACACTTGGATTCGCTCTAATCAATATTATTATTTTCTGGATGTTTCCCGGCGCTGGAATTGGAGCCATCTATCTTATCTCGGGCTATCATCAAATAACCAGCATAGCCAGCGGTTTAACTACCGTAGCTCTTTACACCATCCCTGTTTTATGCTTTGTATTCGGATGGTTCCAAGGGCAACATTTTATTGATAAACTTAAATATCATATTGATTATTGGAAGTTTTGGTGAGCAAAAATAAAGCCCACAGGGTTTCACTATAAAAAATGAAATAGAATTCAATCTATCTTATCTAAAAGAAAACCCTGCAGGCATAAAAGTTCTACATACTAACGTTGAGTATGACACCAAATCCTAATTGTACTCATGAAATCCTTGCCCAGATTTATCACCCAGCTTACCGGCATCTACCATCTTAACCAACAGTGGACACGGTCGATATTTGGGATCCTTAAATCCTTCGTACAACACATTTAGGATATCTAAACACACATCTAGACCAATGAAATCAGCCAATCGCAACGGCCCCATGGGATGCGCCATTCCCAACTTCATCACCTGATCCACATCTTCAGGCTCTGCCACGCCCTCATACACGCAGTAGATAGCCTCGTTAATCATCGGCATAAGTACACGGTTCGAGACAAAACCGGGATAATCAGCCACTTCAACAGGATTTTTACCTAATAGCTCCGCCGTATTTTCAATGGTTTCCACAACATCTGCATCAGTATCAAGTCCACGCACCACTTCAACAAGCTTCATTACCGGCACAGGATTGAAAAAGTGCATCCCAATAAAGCGTTCAGGACGAGAGGTGGTAGCTGCTAGTTTCGTGATCGATATGGATGAAGTATTCGATGCCAAAATTGTCTTATCAGGAGCAGACTCATCAACCTCTGCAAAAACCTTTTTCTTAAGCTCAAAATTCTCTGGAACGGCCTCAACAACCAGATCCACATCTTTAACTGCCTCACTGGTATTGGTATGCGTTTCAATATTTTCAAGGGTCTGTACTTTCTGATCTGGATCGATCTTCTCCTTTTTGACCATGCGCTCCAGGTTTTTATCGATGGTCGTCAAGGCCTCATCAGCCAGTTCTTGATTCATCTCTACCAGATTCACCGGAATGCCATTCATGGCAAAGACATGACAAATGCCATTTCCCATGGTACCACCGCCAATGACTGCTACTTTTTTTATTTCCATAGTCCTAAAAATTCATTGTAATTAGTTGTTGATTATTGATAAAAGAGAGTATCAATTTTCTAAGGCATTTTCAACGATCTAAAGGTAATAATACCTTCCTGCTACATATAATTTGCTGGAGCATATTTTTGCATCAATTAATTGTACTAGCCTTTTTCCGGTTACTCATTAATTACTATGTTTGCTACATTCCTGACACACTACCAACTATTTTCAATGTCCTATGAATAAATTTCTTCGCATTACCCTCTTTCTGCTTATTTTAATTACTGGGATTGGTGGCCTTGCCATTTACTGGACGTTTTATCGTCCGCTGCCCGATTATCAATCCACTCAAATACACGACGGTATCCAACAACAGGTTGATATCCATTGGGATACCCACGGCGTACCACACATTTACGCTGAAAATAAACGGGACCTGTATTATGCCCTGGGATACGTCCATGCCCAAGACCGGCTCTGGCAGATGACATTAAGCCAAATGGCTGCAGAAGGGCGATTTGCCGAATTTTTAGGAAAAGATCTCTTGCCCTACGACAAATTGCAACGAACCCTTGG
>JBEPWP010000225.1:0-3812 GCA_041642355.1 Fodinibius sp.
AATCCTTTAAAGCATATTGCGAGGACCACTACCATCAGGATAATATTTTCGTGCTCATCGATGAAAATGTGAACCGTTTACATCGTAAAAAGATGGAAAGGTTAGTTAGTGATTTTGATCAGAGTTATTTTATCGAAATTCCGGAGGGAGAATCGTCTAAATCGGTTGAAAAATGGAATAGTCTCGTCAACAAGATTTTAGAAACGGGTATAGAGCGATCGACACCAATCTTAGCAGTAGGAGGTGGTGTAACAGGTGATCTGGCAGGATTTGTTGCTGCATCAGTACTTCGTGGCGTTCCGCTCATTCACATGCCCACAACACTGTTGGCAATGGTTGATAGTTCCATTGGCGGTAAGACGGGTGTTAATCACAATATTGGTAAAAATTTGATTGGCAGTTTTTACCAGCCAGATGCAGTGTTTACGGATATTGCTTTTTTAGAAACGCTCGAACAAAAAGAGTGGATTACAGGAATGGCAGAAATTTTAAAATATGCGGCTATCCGTAATCCCAATCTTTTTGAAATTATGGAGAAGCTTTTCCGTCAACCGTTAACACCTAAGCAGCGTTGGGCTAGTGTAGTAAGAGAAAGTGCTCGAATTAAAGTTAATATTGTCGAAGAAGATGCCCTCGAAGCCGCAAAACGAGCGTATTTGAATTTTGGTCATACCTTCGGCCACGCACTTGAGAAGGTCTTAGGGTATGGACAGATCACCCATGGCGAAGCCGTATTTGTTGGGATGATTGCAGCTTGTCATTTTTCACAGCAGCTGGGATATCCGGTAAGTGATGCACGTTTATCGCCCTTCCTATCGTTATATAGAAAACAGATGTCGCAGCTGCCAGCAACAGTTGATGAACTTTTGGACGCCATGAAATCCGATAAAAAGGTAAAAAACAATACCATTCGTTTAGTGTTGTTGAATGAATGGGGATCGCCGTATCTTTATAACTGTGAAGATGAGACGCTACTGCGGCAGAGTTGGGAATATGCTTTAGATAAATTTAACAAATAATTCTTTTTTAACGTACGTGTTTTATCGCTGGTTACATAAAAGCTGGAAATACTTCTGGAGAATAGTCTTTGCGCTATTGCTTACAGCTACAGTGTTATCGGGTATTGCGATTGGTATTTTACAGCTTGATGCCACCAAAAACTATCTAGCTAATCGTATTGAGAAGCAGATTGAGAATACATATAAGGCCCAGCTAGATATTGAAAATGTTGACGGCTTTCTTCCTTTTGAGATAAGTTTGTACGATGTTGCTTTACGTCGCAGTGATACGACAAATACTGATACCTTGATAGCGATCGAGCAAGTTGATGCCGAGATTGATGTTTGGGGCTTGCTCCAAAATAAGTTGACGATTGTAGGGTTTTCTTTGCAATCACCAGAGGTTAACCTTCGATCAAATGAAAGGGGGAGGTTGGTATTGCTCGACCGCCGCCCCGAATCAAAAAAGGCTAAATCTGCGGATGGCAATGCCTGGTTAAGCAGAATTGAAATTATTGCTCCCAGTGTAAGTATCGAAAATGGTTACGTCCATTTGGAAGCTGAAACAGACAGGCACCAAATAGGAAATTTACCCACATCATTTGCGCTAAAAAATATAAATGCTTCGCTCTTTGTGGATTGGAGCGAACGCCAGCGCTATCTCGATATAGAATCATTTTTTGCCGAATCAGAGAATCTACAGGTTGAAAACATTTCTGCATCCGGCCAACTTTATAACGATCACCAATTTTTGGAATTCAACTCATTTTATTTAACTCTGGGTAATTCACGGTTTGTTTTTAACGGGGAAATTGATGGTGTAAATATTTTAGAGCCTGATGTAACAAGTCAGCTCAAGGCGGCCCAATATGATTTAGATGTCCGTTCTGACGAAATTCACCTGCAGGATATCGCTGACTTTTCGGATAACACTATGGATCTTGAAAAAACGTTAAGCCTGGATATCAGAACTGAGGGCTCTGCAGATTCACTTTGGATTGATCGAGCTCAACTTGGCATCGGTGAAAGTTTTGTGAATTTAAACGGTGTTTTAAAAGATATAGTTGATCAGCAGAATTTATCATATGAGTTTCGTTTTGAAGGGTTGAATTTACGAAATGAAGATCTTGCACAGCTTCTAGATTCCCTTGCAATACCCAATAACCGGGAGCTTCAAAGCCTATCAATTTCGGGACAGGCCAATGGTAGTATGCAGCAGGTGCGTGGTGATTTTTCGATTTCGAGTACTCTTGGAACGCTCGATATAAAAGGCGAAAGTCAGCTGGTGGCGCCCTTTCGCTATAATGGTTCTTTTACTGGAAAGGATTTGGATATTGCTCCCTTCTTTGCAGAAAGAGTAGACACGACTGCCCTTAATTTTAATGCTCAGGTTGTAGGAGAGGGATTTTCGTTGGCTAAGGCAAACTCAGATCTAAATATTATTATTGCGAACAGCAGGATTGGCAGGCATGATTTTGAACAGCTTAATTTTTCTGCCAATCTGAGTAACCAGATTTTGAACCAAAATTATGAGTATCGTAACGGGGATGAATATCTCCAGGGAACGACCTCGGTAAATTTTGGTTCTGAAGATCCTACATTAGCTATTAAAGGAAATGCTGAAAATATAAATATAGCTAATTTTTGGGCTGGCAATTCGGTAGCCCAGACAGCACTCAATTTTGACTATAATGTTGAAGCGCAGGGATTAGATCCAGAACGCATTCATGGGCGTGCCAATCTCGATATTGCCCCATCGGTTATTGCAGGAGACACAGTACGTGCTCATCAGCTCTACATGGATATAAATGAACCGGATGCCCCCAACCGTCAATTTAGGTTAACTAGCTCATTGCTAGACCTGAATATCAGTGGAGAGGTAACCCCGGCTGATGTAATCTCTCAAACTAAATTTTGGAGTTCATATCTCAAGGATAGGTTTAATTCAGAAATAGCAATGAACCAGCCTATTGCCGCAGATGCTTTAAATGGCTCCCCACAAGATAAAAATGTAGTTGTGGACGGTGATATTCAGATAAAGGATCTGGGATTGTTAAAAAAATATCTTTCCTCATTTCCAACGATTTATGCAGAATCGGATGTAACTTTTAACGTAAATACCGATGGTACGCGCCTGCTTTTATCGGCGGAGATGACATCTGATACTCTAGCTTATAACGATTTTAATTTCAGCAATGCCAACACGCAATTTACGGCCAGTTTTAGGAGCGATCGAACACTGAGCGAGTTTTCCTCGGTAGATTGGGAGGCTGATATAAAGAGATTAGAAACGGAGTCTGTTGATTTGGATTCCGTAGCTTTTGACTTATCTGTAAAACAGGATTCTGTTTATTTCTCACAGCACGTTGGGGCCATATCAAATGATGCACAATTTGATATGGATTTACGGTCGCAAATTTCTGATTCGGCCATCACTGTTTCAGTGCAAGAGTTTTTTGTAGGAAATGAGTTGTATGCGTGGGTAAACGAGCATACGCCACAAGTACGGTACTACCGTAATGGTGAGGTGGATTTTGATCAATTTAGCTTTCAGAATCAAAATGAGTATTTCAGACTACAGGGAAAGTTAAGCCCTAATCGTAGTGATTCTTTGACCTACACATTGCGTGATATAAACCTAACACGAATTTCGGATCTGGTTAAGGGTAAGATTGACTTCTCTGGGATATTGAATGGTACTTTAGTTACCAAATCACTTACAAGGCAGCCCACTATTCAGGGAAATCTGAATGTGAATCGGTTTAGAATGAATGACCGTATGGTTGGCGATGTTCGTTTTAACAGTGAGTATAA
>JBEPWP010000226.1:0-3807 GCA_041642355.1 Fodinibius sp.
TCAATTGATGCCCCTTCGGGTAAGTCAACACCTAGGTAGCGGACAAGATCTTTGTTGGTCCCGTCAGGGTCGGTTGCTTTAATCGGGAGAGAAAAATTCTCATTAATAGGAATGCTAATCGGCCTTATTGGTGCAAATCGTGGTGGTGAATTAAATGACGTGACCTCAATATCAATACTTGTGCTATCCATTTTTCCACTGCTTGTTGCTGCCACAATTTTGAGGCGGTGATTGCCCACATCGTCAGCAGTAGGTTGCCAATAAAAGCTTTGGCCTCGAATTTCAGCATGAGAAATATCATCAGATTGATATGAAATCTGAACGGCATTGGCCGGAATATCCTGTTCAAATTTGATAGGAAATAGTAGTGGCTTAGTGTGTGGTATTGTCTTTTCAGAAATATTAACCAGTGAAATTTCACCGGAGTAGTCACCACTCAACTTTGTGGCATTGTCTTCTTGAGTATTTTTTGTACTGGAGGTTACAATTTGGCTGAGTTTTTCATATTCAGAAAGCCACAGATCGTTTCCTGTGACTGTAAAATAATTGCCGGCTTCGGTATCATCTTTCCAAAGTTCTGGGCTACGGTTCTGATAGGAGGTCCAAATTCTGTTGGAATTGCCCCGGATAAGGAGCCAATTTTTCCAAGATTTAATCTTAGCAACAGGTTCATTAATACTGCCAAGTTTTGAGGTGTTCCCAGAACGGTCTAGCTCAAAGATGTTGCCGTTATTATCGGAGCCATAAACCGTATTTTCAATCAAAAATATTTTATTAATACTTTCTGAAAGCTCAAGCTCTTTCACCAATGTTAGTTGTTCATCCTCATAATCAAATTGAAATAATTTTTGGTCCGATGAGAGTGCAAAAAGCTGATCATTTGAGGCTTCGAGGTCAACAATATTTTCTCTGCTCAATCGGGATCGTTCTATATAATCCATAGTGGAGTCGACGGCCGCCGGGGTACGCAGTGAAAGTTTACCCAGTCCCTTATTACCAAGTGCTACATATAAATTATTGTCAATTCGTTTGGCATCTCGAGGATTGGAAGGTAACAGGGTAGAGGAATATACTCCTAACACAGATGTAGGCTCTAAGACCGTAAGTCGTCGACTATCACCCCAGAGATAGGCAAATCGAATATCAGCTGTCATAGTATTTCCTCGCTGCTCCATACCCGTAGATGAATATAGCCATTGTAGCGTATCTTGCTGAGTACGGAATACAGCCATCCCTTCAGAATCAGAAAGCACATAGACGTGTGCCGGTGAACTGCCAACGGTAATAGTGGATGGGATTTCCAATACGTAAGAAAAATCTTTTTGTAGTGTTGGTTGGGCGTTTGCATTAGTTGCAAAACATAACAGTAAGCCGACAAATAAAGTGAACAGTTTATTCTTCATAAATTTATAGCCAGTGATGTTTTTGATACCAGTGGATTGTGCGCGAAATACCTTCGTCCAGTGAGTATTGAGGGGTGTAGCCAAGTTCTCGGTGTGCTTTTTCATTGGAGCAGGTCCACTCTAAAATTAATTCTTTTGCTTTTTCCTTGTTAAGAACGGGATAAATTCCAAAAAATGATGCAGCTTTTTCTAACGTGCCCGCGATGTTTTTTACAAGCCCGGGTTTCACATAAACAGGGAACGTCTTTTTACCTAATACTTTGGAGGTAGTTCCGCGAATTTGATTCCAGGTGTATATTTTAGGTCCCGATATAAAATAAGTGTGTACTCCTTTTTCTTTTTGATCAACTGCTTTGAAAATACCATTAACGACATCCCCAACATAAATCATTGAAATTTTGGGATTTTCACCATCGCCAATAATGGGGCATATTCGATTGTTGGCCATCTTAAAAAAGCTAAAAATTTGATCTTCGCGCGGACCATACACAGCAGGTGGACGTAAAATTGTTATCGAAGTTTCCCCGTTGGCAACCTCATGAATTACGTTTTCCATCTCCTTTTTCGATTTTCCATAATTACTAACAGGTCGCATCGGCTTGTCTTCGGTAACGGGACCATTCTTGCTGGGTCCAGTGGCCGCCAGAGAGGATAGGACTACAATTTTGGAAACACCTTCCTTTTGGGCGATGCGAAGGAGGTTTTCAGTCGCATCCACATTGGCATGTTTCAATTCCTCGTAGGATGGAGCTTTAACACGCCCCGCGATATGAAAAATAACATCAACATCTTTGACCGCTTTTTTAAGCACAGGGAGGTCATCCAGATTGCCGTGAATGCGAGTATAATCTTTATCTTTGAGCCATTTTTCGTTGCTGCGAATGAGACAACGAACCTCAGAATAGTCGTCAGAATCAATAAGAGCATCGGCCAGATGACTTCCAATAAAACCTGTGCCGCCGGTTACGAAGGCTTTCATCAAATTTTGTATATTTGGGGGCTTAATTAAACTGTGATCGTCAAAACATCTCAAGTTTAAAACGGTTATTAAGATACAAATATCAAAGATGTATTGGAAAATTTATGAAAGAACTTAGAGTCGCCATTTTTACCGGGAATTATAACCATATTCAGGATGGTGTTTCGTTAACTCTAAATAGGTTAGTTGGATTTTTGGAAGAGAAGGGGATCCCGGTAATTGTTTTTGGCCCTACTGTTGATGAGCCTGCTATTGATCATGAAGGAGAATTTGTTCCCGTTCCATCGGTACCAGTACCGGGACGTTCGGAATATCGGATTACAGTTGGTTTTCCCGAAAGGGCGCAGCGGCGACTTCGAGAGTTTAAACCAACGCTCATTCATTTGGCTACGCCCGATGTGCTGGGATTTCGGGCCATGCGCTGGGCCCAGGCCAATCGTATTCAAATTGTAGCTTCGTACCACACACATTTTACCAGCTATCTGAAGTATTATAATCTTGATATGTTGGAGATGCTCGGGTGGAAATATATTGGCTGGTTTTACAGTCAGTGTAAGCACATTTATGTGCCGTCTCCCTCTATGGCTGATGAACTGAACGAGGAAGGTATTGATGAGGGTATACGGATTTGGGCTCGAGGGGTAAATACCGATCAGTTTAATCCCGATTTTAGGGATATGGAGTGGCGACGTTCGATTGGATATAAAGATGATGACAAAATCGTAACCTTTGTGTCACGACTGGTATGGGAAAAGAATCTCCAGACTTTTGTTGATACTATCAATCGTCTGCAACAAACGCATGATAATATCAAAGCAATGATTGTTGGAGACGGACCGGCTAGAAAAGAACTCGAGCATATGTTGCCAGAAGCTCATTTTACGGGATTTATTACCGGTGATGAGTTGAGTCGTGCATATGCCAGTAGTGATATTTTTCTGTTTCCCTCTGAGACGGAAACATTTGGGAATGTAACGCTCGAGGCGATGTCGAGTGGATTGCCGTGCGTAGTGGCTGATGCTACTGGAAGTCGATCACTGGTAGAGTCGGGAGTAAATGGATATTTGGCTGCCCCTCGAGATACACAGGGATTTGCTGAATGTGTTGCTGATATTACTAAAGATGAAGAACTTTGGGATCGAATGAGCAAGGCGGCGCGTCAAAAGGCACTGGCTTATTCTTGGGAAAATGTAAATAACAAGTTATTGGAAAATTACAGGGAAGCCCTGAATGAACCACGACCGGAGCTTAAATTTTAGTCATTTAATTAGTTATTGTGCGAATATTATACGTCTCACACACCCATCCACCGGAGGGAGAAATCCTTGAAAATGTTGGTGGTATGCAGCGGGTAAGTCAGCAGTTGATAAATGAACTTAAGCATAAAGATAATGTTAAAGTTATTCCCGAAACGATTAATGTTTC
>JBEPWP010000227.1:0-3801 GCA_041642355.1 Fodinibius sp.
GACCACGCTGTCAATGGCTCGATGGAATTTGATCAAAATACGCTTTCGCCTACTTACCGATTTAAAAAAGGCGTGCCAGGCAGTAGCTATGCATTTGAAATTGCTGAGCGCATGAAACTTCAGGACGAACTTCTCCGTCGATCTCGCACACTCTTGGGTGAATCTAAAAGCAACATGGAAACGCTGATTACGGAACTGGAGTCCAAAACGCAGGAGGCTGAGGAGCTCAAAAAGAAATATGATCAGCTAAAATCGAAAACAGAAAAAGAACGACATCGTTACGAGGATAAACGATCTGCAATTGAAAAAGAGAAAAAACAGATTCGGGAGAAGGCGCTCAAAGAAGCCAAAGAAATTATGGATTCCGCAAATCAAAAAATTGAAGAAGCGGTCCAAAAAATCGTTGAACAAGAACAAAAAGATGACGAGACGATTAAAGAAGCTCGGGAAGAGGTGGAGGCGCATCGCCAAAAGGTAAAATCTGATTTACAGGAGCTTGAAAAGGAACAGGCTGATCAATATCAAGACTCTTCGGAAAAACCGGAAGTTGGGGATTTAGTCCGATTAAAAGACGCAAACACGACCGGTGAACTAAAAGAAGTTAGTGGTGATAAAGCAATCATTTCTGCGGGTGGTTTACGAATAAAAACGAAATATAAGAAACTGATTAAAGTGGAGGATGCTTCAGATCGTCAACCTAAAAAACAGCAGGTGAAAGTGAACTTTGAAGGTGGTAACCGGTTTAAGATGGTAAAACCACAACTCAGCATTCGCGGCATGCGCGGTGATGCGGCCATGAAAAAAGTTCAGCGATATATTGATGACGCCGTGGCTGCAGGTCGCAGTGACGTGCAAATTATTCACGGGAAGGGAGAAGGAATCCTAAAAAAATTAGTGCACGAATACCTGGATAAACGCAAAGAGGTTCAGGGTTATGAGATAGCCCCAATCTCACAGGGCGGTGCTGGTTGTACAATTGTGAAGTTTCGGTAGAATTATAACCCTTGAAATTTACCCACCTTCACAGAAATTCCAATTCCGCCAAAAGGCTGCTCAGTGTTAACATTTAAAAAGCTATTAATTCCGAACGCAAAAAACGGTATAGGTTGCCAAGAAATTGCCCCCCGTAATGGGAAACCAATGCTCGTTTCTATTGAATTCTTTGTCCCTCTCCCAAATAAATCAGAATATCCATCGCCACCCACAACAGCTACTCCTGTTCCAGCCGATAAATATAAAGACTGATACCTCATGCTCCGCCCATAGATCAAAGCGGTATCCCAGGTTTCAGTCCCAAAATCAAGATCTGTACTTGTAGTGCTAATTGAAAAAAGATGGTCATTATAATCAACCATCAACCCCGCTTGTAATCCTGTTCCAAGTGTAGTGAGCGAGGGCCCTCCCTGCACCCAATACCTAATATTAGAATCAACTTTTTGAGCTCCTTGACTATAGCTAGCTGAAATACTTGTTACAAATACGAAGGGCAACCATAAAAGAATAAGGAATACTTTTCGTAAGACAAACTTAACCATATCTTAAAATCTTGTATTTACAACATTCGCAAAATCAGAACCAAATGTATACGAAAGTGAAATTGATCCATAAATAGAAAAATCAGTAGCTAATTCTTTTTGTTGTAAAAGAACATCTTCTAAAGAAGTATCTCCTATTGGTAATGAAAGCTGATCTTGAACCATCTCAAGCCTGGTATAAAAGCTAAGTGAAAGTCCTTCCGTTAATCGAACAGAAATATCTCCATACATTTCTGCACGACGCTGAGCAAAATCATGTATATAATGAGACCCTTCTACTCCACCCTGTATCTCTCCCCATGGTTGCTTAATCCGAACTGAAGCAGAAAGCTCTTGGTTAACTAAGTTTTCGCTATGTTTTTGAAATATTGTTTCTTCATAATAATCAGCGTATGCATATCCTACCCTATAAGTAAAAGTAAATGATTTTCGGGTAGCTTCTTGGTAGGGAAATATATTGTATTCAATCCCCGGAGTTAATCGAAACCGGTGTCTATAATTACGGTCATTTCGGGTTAGGTAATCCCCAAAGATCCCCAAAGACCAATGATCATTAAGGCTCTTGATAACATAACTGTTTATTCCATGTCTGTGACGTTTACTAGTTACCGGGTCATCCTGCCCCTCCCGATCAATTTCAACAAACTCGTAGTTAAAGTAAGGGCGAAATCGAATTTTCCATTCATCAGTAACATGATCGGCATAGAATCCCCATCTTGAATCAAATTCTTTTTGGTTCGACTCTAAATCTAGTTGTAAACTTCCGGCATATATTTCGAATACCCAATAGTTCCAAGGATCTTCGACTTCCCGTTCTAAATTTTGATCAGATTCACTCCCAAGATAGTCCAATCTATACATTGAAGGATCTGAAACCTGAATAGTATATCCTACAAGCCCCACCTTTATTACCTCATTTAATCCTTCTCTCCTTTCATCAGCAGAAGCCTCCCGGTCTACAATATGATTTAAAGTGAATTCAATATTCTTAAAATCTCGTCGTCCAATAAAAGTCAGTTCGTAATGCCGTCCACCACTACCTGTATTTTCATACGTTATGAAGAGATGTATATCTGCGGGTTTTGGGTCCCTTACATAATTAACAAATGTAATTTCACGACGTATGTGATCATAATCACAAGATTGGCAATCTACATAAACACTAAGTTCTGACGATTCTCTATTATCGGATATATCTTCTGTTCCTTGGGCATGTATAACCGGCGAAATTACGATAAAAACAAACAACAGCCCCATCCAGAATTTACTGCTGTTGTTATATAAATCAATAGAAGGAAAATACTCGAAAATACCGTTACAGTAATTTTTTATGCTTTTTTTATCCACTACAAATGCCCTAAAATTCCTCACCAGTTTTTCCGAAAACCATTCTTACTTCTGCCTAATACTTAACCCATACTAAATAAAACCAAAGAAAGGTAGATGGTAATAAACAAATTGGGATTAATCACCATTGGTTAAATATTAATACAACTTTTGGCTGTTGTTCATATATTTTTACAACCTTACAGGAATAGTAATTCCTAACATTTATTTTTTATAATCTCAAAAATAGAATCCCAGCTTCCTTCGGCCTGTTTATCAACTCCAATACCCTCTCTTTCGAGCTTATCCGTTACTGCTTGATCGCCAGAAATTATAGTTGCAGCTTCATAGTTAGCGTTGGGAAAAGCTGCCAATGTACGATTTACTGATCTACGGGAATGGAAAATGATAAATTCCGGCTGATGAGCAGCAAAATCTTTTTGATATTCCTTTAGCTTTTTTTCTTTGGGCCCTTCCAAGGTGAAAAGTACCA
Source organism: Fodinibius sp. (assembly GCA_041642355.1). Classification (GTDB taxonomy): domain Bacteria; phylum Bacteroidota; class Rhodothermia; order Balneolales; family Balneolaceae; genus Fodinibius. The sequence goes on from JBEPWP010000227.1 coordinate 3,355, forward strand.
GCTCATTGACCTCAATATCCAATTCTCGTAGCAAGGCCGGCAGGTCTTCTGCCGTTTTATCTCCACAGGGATACAGCGTTTTGCCAATACGTTTAATCCGCAGCATAAATTCGAGCAGGTTGATAGCTTCGCCCTCGGCATGTGGATGTACAGCAGGAATCCCCTGCTCTTCCAGATAATCCGCTGTGTGTTGGTTGAGCGCCAAATTCAACTGGTTCCGTGCTTCTTCTACTTTATCAAACTCTTGGAGCCATTCAATCCAAAATTGGGCATTTCGTTTGCTGCCATGAACAATATTTTCGTAATCTGCAATATTCTCAAAAACATCTAAAATATCCCCATTATCTTCCAACGCTTGATATCGTTCTAGGGGATAATACAGTACTGAAACAGGTTGCTCTTCAAACTCTGACCGAATGATCTCGGTATCTTCTTTTGCTGCTGTTA